>CAVDPO010000118.1:0-717 GCA_963610855.1 Segatella copri | reverse complement strand
AAGAGTGGAAAAACCAGAAATTCCAATTGAAGCAATAAGAGAAATCATTGTGAATAGTTTTGCACATATGAGAGTCATTGAGGGAGACTATAATGAAATTATTGTTGCGCCAAGCTATGTAAAAATTTACAACCCAGGAACAATTGCTCTTAATGAAGATCCCATGTCTTTTGCTTCCGGTGAAATTGGCTCAAAATTGCGTAATCCTTTAATAGCAATGACATTGTACAGGAATAAAACAATTGAAGCCTTTGGCACAGGTTTTAAGCGCGTCTTTGATTTGTGCCAGAAAGAAAATATTGGTTATTCATATAAGACTGAAGGACTTGGTTTTTCATTTATTTTTAATCGAGGACTTACAAACTTATTTGCTTACGAAAAAGCACCTACATATAACGCATCAAGCAGGCTCATTTTAAATCACATACCAAAGCTTTCACAAACAGAAATGGCCATTCTGCAAATTGCAAAAGAAAACGGAGCCATTTTTTCCCTTAAAGAGCTTTCTCAGCAACTTGGGAAACCATATGTTTCTATTCAGAGATATATTAAAAACTTGGTACAACAAAATCTTCTAGAACGTATTGGCTCAAAAAAAGACGGCTATTGGAAGGTCTGTTCCTGAATCCTTCTTTGTTACAGTTTGCGCTCCCAAAAAAACCCAAAAAAATTTTTACCTTAGAAAGAGGCTTTTTATCTATTCCGTAGTAGTATGAG
>CAVDPO010000117.1:1248-3884 GCA_963610855.1 Segatella copri | reverse complement strand
CCCGTAGGTTCATCAGCTAATATTACATCAGGCTCATTCATAAGAGCTCTGCAAATTGCAACTCGTTGTTTCTCACCACCTGACAGCTGGCTTGGAAAATGTGAAAGCCTATCTTGCAGTCCAAGTTTCTCAAGAAGTATAGCTGCGCGTGTTTTGCATTCTTTAATGCTTTTGCCAGCAATAAGAGCAGGAGCCATAACATTTTCCAATGCAGTAAAGTCGTCTAATAAAAGATTTGCTTGAAAGATAAAACCAATATGCAAATTCCTAAGAGAAGATTTCTTTTTGTCATCTAAAGTTGAAAAATCAACACCATTGCAAAATACTTTTCCACTAGAAGGAGTATCAAGTCCACCTGCAATATGTAAAAGAGTGCTTTTCCCTGAACCACTTTTCCCAATAACAGCTGTAGAGGCACCTTTACAAACACTAAGGTCTATGCCATCAAGTATAGTAATTTCTCCTTCACCATCTTGGGCTTTCTTAAACCGTTTTGTTATTCCAATTAAATCAATGGGGTTTTGTTTTTGCTCGCAATTTTGAATACAATTAACACTAGTATGTTGCATTGAGTATTACCTCCATAATTTCATGCTTAAAAGTCTTTTTGCAACCAATAAGAATAAAAATAAATGCAAGTAAAAAAACAAAAAAGCATGAAAAAATTATTTCCCAAGTAAAAACAACAGTTTGAAATTGTAATAGTCCTAAAACTGTACCTCTCTTAGTGAAAAGCCTAACACAAGAGTCTGCAAAATCAAGAATACTTTGCATGTTGTTTGTAGCACAAAGTCCTAAGGCTACACCAAGAATTTCACCTATAACACAAATCAATAGACCTTGCACAATAAAAATGAAATTGACTTTTTTTCTAGTACATCCTAGAGCTCTAAGCATTGCTCCTTCTTGACTTCTATTTTGTATGAGACGTTTTGTACTGTTTTTTAGATTTACACAAATTATTAAGAACATAAATGCAAGAAATACATACATTAGAGCTTTTTCTAACATTAAAGCAGAATACAAAGCTCTATTATATTCTTTCCATGTTGTCACTTTTGCATTTGGAAATAAAGAAGAAAGAGAATGAGCAACGGTATTAGCTTTGTTACTGTATATGCCAATTTTAATACTCCCATCTCCCATAATTGAGAGCAGCCAGTCAAATGAAACAAAAGCTGTGCTTGAGCTAAACTCTGTCATTGAAGAAGTAAAAATAGAGGTCACAGGCATAGAAATTGAATATGGAACAATAGTTGCACTTTTTCCTGGTTTTAGAAATGTTATATCAACATTATCTACAAGACTAACAGAAAGTGCTTGCATCATACTGTAAGAAATTGCAATACAGGCTTCACTAGATGAACTTGTTGGAGATTTTCCTAATACAAAACGTAAACTTTGTGACATACGGGTGCTTTCAAAAGCGTTGTTATTATATGCTCTAACTCTTGTACTTGTACTTTTCCCACTAGATTTATCAACAATAAGAGCATAAGTTTCTATATATTCAAAAGCAAAATCAATGTCCTCTAAAGATAATATTGTATAAAAATCTAAATCATCTCCTTCAATTATGACATCAAAAGACTCAAGGTTTCTCATACTATCAAGTTGAGCTGTTTGAAGACCGTTCATTATAGAAGAAATAATTATTAACGCTGCAAGCCCTAATGCAATACCAATGATAATTACAATACTAGATGTTCTTTGTCCTTTACCTTTTGAGAAAGCGTATTTTAATGCTGTCTTTATTATGAACATCCCAAACCTACCAAACTTACAAAACTAAAAACTCAAAGGTATTCTATCCTATCAATTCGTTTATTGTCTTCTTTGTAATAAACATTAGCAACCGGTCTTCCATTATCATACATTGTTTTTACCATTCCCTCATTGGAAGAGCTGTACAGTATTGAAACTTTCAAGATGCCGTTTATGTCGTATTCTTTTAATGAAACTACTTTCCCATCATCATACTCTTCAATGTTATAACTTGCATTATTGAAAACAGTTTTTGAACTTGAAAGAACCCCATCTTTATAAAAATACTCAGTAGTTTCATTTTGGCTTATTTTTTTAATCAAGATCCCTTCTTTAGAATATTCATACTTTATATCACCTTGTGTTACAACAGTATTTCCACTTTCCAAAGTTTCATATACAAAGCCAGTATTTATTATAATATCGTTTTGAGCTACAAATGAATTATCAACATATATTATTTCTTCATTTCTTTTCACAGCAACAAGTTCATTTGTATTAGGGCTTCTTAAAAAAAAGATTACCTCAGTCTTTTGTGTTTTTGAATTTGTTGTTATACACATGACAAGTTTTCCATCTACATATTGATAGGTAGTTTTTTGTTCTTCTCCATTAGAAACTACCGTCTCAGAGATAAGATAACCATTATCATACTCTAGTATTAAAGTCTCTTCTGGATATTCTTTTCTTAAGACACTGTAGCCAGCATTTTCACTGGGATTTGTTTCTGGAGAAGTTGCAAAGCAACAAAGACAAGCGAAAAATAAAAAAAGTGATATAAAAAGAGAGACTTTAGTTCTCATTGTTTATCTAATCCTGCAAGCCCTGTCAAAAATTCATCCTTATCGAATACATGTATGTCTTCATAATGC
>CAVDPO010000117.1:0-1238 GCA_963610855.1 Segatella copri | reverse complement strand
ATGCTCTCCTGTTCCTACAAATGCAATTGGGATGCCAATTTGAACAAGAGCTCCAGCTTTGGCAGCAGAGTCGTATTTTGTAAGAATAAGAGCATCAAGTCCTACAGCCTCATTAAAAATTTTTGCTTGGCTTATTGAATTTTGACCAGTTGTTGCATCTACAACCAAGATTTTTTTATAGCACTCAGGCTCAACTCTGTTTTTAATAATTTTGTCTATTTTTTGAAGTTCTTTAACAAGATTTTCTTTATTGTGCATTCTGCCGGCTGTGTCGCATAAAATTAAGTCGTCACCTTTTGCTAAAGCACTTGAAATTGCATCATAAACGACAGCACCTGGGTCGCTTCCGTTTTCTTGTCTTACGATTCTTGTTCCAGTTCTTTGTGCATGAAGGTCTAATTGATCTATTGCTGCTGCTCTAAATGTGTCAGCTGCCGCCATGACAACTTTATAACCTTGCTTACCATAATATGAAGCAAGTTTTGCAATAGAAGTTGTTTTGCCAACACCATTTACACCAAGTATAAGGTATACATTTAACTTTCCTTTTGTAGGGACTAAAGATGTCCCTGCAACTTTGTCTTGTAGTAATTCTTTTACAATTCCAAGAAATTCCTCTTGTGTTTTTGGTTTCCTTTCTTTTACTTCATCACTAATTAGCATTGAATTTTTAGCGCCAAAATCGCCCTCAATGAGTAAATCTTCCAAATCTTCAAAAAATTTAGAGTCTAAAGTTTTATTGAATCCAAATAACGATTTAAGTTTTTGTGCAAACTTGAACATATATACCTCTCTAAGAGCGAACTTACGGCGAGATGTATTCAGAACATCTGTAATATTCTATAAGATTTGAAGCAAGTTGTGTCAAAGAAAACACCAATGCTCCATCCAAAACAACACTACTTATTTGAAATAAAGTGCTATTCTCTTCACTTGAAAAAGAATTAGCTACAATTTTTAGTCCAAAAATAATTAAACTCACAGCAAAGGAATTATAAAAATCATTTTTTGCTTTTATATAAAGCTTAGAATCTTCCATCCAAAGAGGTTTGAGTTCTACCAAAATGCTTTCTCTTTCTTTTGAGAGGCTAATGTTTTTTTGTGCATATCCACTAGCATTAAAACGTAACATTAATGGTAAAGTATATCCTTCAAGCTGTACTGGAGTGTTTCCTAGAAGTTTCCCATCAAGGTAAACATTAGAACTTGGATTTGAATTAACTACAATACTTTTATAT
>CAVDPO010000116.1:0-4208 GCA_963610855.1 Segatella copri | reverse complement strand
TTCAGCATCATTTACACTTACATGACCCGGTTGTACAAATCCTCCAGAATAACAGGAGTCAGACAGCACTACTTTTATGCCTTTTATGGCTTTTATATCGGCAAGAAAGTCCTCATGAGAATATTTTTCATAAAAACCCCCATCATTAGCACAAGTTACAAAGTAGGTACCAGATGCCTGTGCATAATCACTTTTTGTACCAACTTTTTCATCATAAGTGCCATGACATGAAACAAAAATAAATGTCAAATCTTCATCAGTTGAAGATGACGCAATACTTGAGATTTTTGCTCTAAAGTTACTTTTTGTTGTATTTGTGTCTAACTTTCCAGAAGATGCAGAAATAGCATTTGGAATATCTTCTTCAAAAGGCTTCTTTCCAGTCTTATCACTATTTTTGCCTAAAATATAATACGCATTACACTCAAGGCCTGCTTTTTGGGCTAGCGCTTCTAATGCAAGTCCTACTTGTGTGGCATCATTTACTGTGCCATACAAATGAACAACGTCGCCAATGCGTGACACGCCATCAGCATCAACATATCTTAACTTACAATTAGCATAATCATTGCCATAAACAAGAATATTAACCCTTTTTACTTGCGCCTTGCCGTTTTTTGCTTCATACATAAGCTCGCAAGAACCCAAGAGAACGAAAACACAAGAAAGCAAGAGGCACAATAAAGCTATGTTCAAAACTCTATTTCTCATGCACTACCCCACTAAAACCACGGACCGAATAATCAACTTTGAGCGCGCAAGAAAGGCGAAAGACGATAGAATCGGCCTTAAAGAGAATAGAAACGGGGATTGCAAGTGCCAATCTAGCTGACTTAGACCGTGCAATTTCAAAACTGGGAAACGTTTCAATTTCGCCCGCAAAAAATGAATTTTTGGTGCCGTCAAAGCGCAAAACGAAGAATTTTGTGGCAAGGTCTATGTTCACACGCTCTCCAAACGCTGCCCCAAGGGAGAAAAATATGCCCGCGCCACTGTACGGCTTAAGAATTGATGCGCCAAATGCAAGCGAGCGGCTTATGCCAATAAACGACACGCCTGCGCCAACATTGACCATGCGTGAAGAATTAGCATTCCCAAGACCAATGCTCAAAAGTCGTACATCAATATTATAACCATAAGAGGTGCGTACCGGTGGCATTTCAACTGAGCTTTGTCCCGGATATTCTTTCAAATAACTTGCTGTGGGGATAGTGAAAGCTCCGCCAAACGACACGTTAATGCCTGGGCGGCTATCCACAAAAACAGACGAAGCTGTGGCACAAAAACTAACAAAGAGTACAAGTGCTATGCAAGTAAAAAATCGTCTACAAGACATCATAAGACTATTGTAACCAAAAATCACATTATAAGCCACATTATAAGCTCATGGCGTTGGCCATCCACTGGCATTTGAATTATCAAAGTGTTAGTCTTAAGCTATGGACTTTCCTTTTATTGATTTTCATGCGCACTTTATTGCTCCAGACGCTTTTTTTTGTACATCAAGACCCCAAGGACATAGTGTTCAGCCATTACAACAAGGGGCAATAGAGCCTTTGATGCACTTTGAGGGTCTTCTTCCTCAGTTTTGGGATGATAGCCAACTTGAGAAGTTAAAAGAACTTTTAGAAAACCCCAATATACAAATTGGAGAAGTTGGCATTGATAGGCGTTTTGAGAACATAATCCCGCTAGAAAAGCAATTTGAAAATCTTATTGACATCTTAACTTACGCAAAAGATATGGGCAAAAAAGTTACAATTCACAGCGTGAAAGCAACAGAGCCCACAATAAGAGCCATAAAAGAAGCAAAATTAGAGCCATTTAGCATTATTTGGCATAGCTTTAACGGTTCAAAAGAAACAGCTACTCAGTTATACAAAATGGGAGTATTTGTGAGTTTATCACCACGTTTTCATGGGTTATCCATTAACAGTTTGTTCCAATCTATCACAAAAGCAAATCCATTATGGGCATTAGAAACAGACTATGAAGGATGTGACAAAAACCAATATAATCTCATACTTGAAACACATTACAATAATACAGCCAAAATACTTGGCATAGATGTTGAAAAGCTAAAGGAGCATTGCTATGGACAAGCGCAAACTTTTACGAATAAGCCGGTTTCTAGGAGATGATGCTGTAAACTCTTTAGCTAATAAATTTGTTGTCATTGTAGGTGTTGGAGCTGTTGGCTCTTACTGTCTTGAGGCTCTCTCTCGCAGTGGAGTAGGATACTTTAGACTTGTAGATTTTGATAAAGTTGAACTTTCAAACATAAATAGACAGCTTATTGCATTAGAGTCCACAGTAGACTGTCTCAAGGTTAATGTTGCAAAAAAACGCGTACAAGATATAGAACATGAAACACAAGTCGAGGCACTTCCAATTTATGTTGATGAAAGCACTATAGACGAAGTTTTTGCACCTTTTTGCAGTAAAAAGCCAGACTTAATTGTAGATGCAATAGATAGCGTCCCATCGAAATGTTTACTTCTCTCTCAAGCATATAAGAGAGGATATCCTGTTGTATCCTCAATGGGGGCAGCCCTACGAAAAGACCCATCTCTTGTGCGAACAGGAGATTTAATGAAAACTTGGGGCTGCCCGCTTGCGAAACAAGTACGCTTAGAGCTCAAAAAACAAGGTGTAGGCTCTGGCATAGAAGTTGTTTTTTCACCAGAAGTAGTTGAGTTTCAATACGGACAAGATGGCAACAAAAAAGTTCTAGGAAGCCTTCCAACACTCACAGGTATCTTTGGATTAAATCTTGCACATTTAGCATTAAACAAGCTACTACCAGTTCCCATGAAAGGCGTAGCATCTGGAAAACCAAAAGAAATTTAGACACATGTAGAAACTATATAGAGGTTTCGTAAAAACCTTACTTTTGGTTAATATTATCCCAAGCAAGTTTTGCAACATTTTGCTCAGCATCTTTTTTATTATGACCGCCAACAGGACCGTAAGTTAGTCCATGAAATGAAACAGTGTAATGAAAAATTTGATTGTGTTCAGGGCCTTCAGTCTTTACAAGAGTATAAGACGGAACTTTTTTATAATGCTTTTGAACATATTCTTGAAGAAGTGTCTTGTAATCTCTCTTGAACCTATCACTTATAACATCTTGCATAATAGGCATAAGGTTCTCAAGAATGAAAGCACTTGCAACTTCTATTCCTTGATCTAGGAAGATAGCTGCAAACACAGCCTCTGTGCAGTCTGCAAGAATTGCTTTCTTAAAACGACCACCTGTTAACTCTTCTCCCCTACCAATTATTAAATAACGGTCTAATTCAAGTTTTTTTGCAACAATCGAAAGAGAATCCTCGCTTACAACAGCACTTCGTACTCTAGTGCATTCTCCTTCATCTCCATCAAGATGTTTATAGAGCCACTGAGAAACAACAACAGAAAGAACGCTATCTCCTAAGAACTCTAATCTTTCATTGTCTTGAACATTATGAATTTTGTTCTCATTTGCATAAGACGAGTGAATAAAAGCATTATTCAAAATAGAGACATCGTTAAATCTAAGACCTACTTGGCGTTGAAAAAACAAAAGCTCCTCAATCCTCTCTTTGGGGATTACAGGAGCTTCTTTTACTCTTGAATTAGACATTCTCAAAGAACTTTTGATAAATACTCAACAGCGTCCCTAACAGTCTCAAAGGTTCTACCCTTTTCATCTGGAACAGTCAAGTCAAATTCCTCTTCAAAGCCACTTACAAGATCCAAAATATCCATACTGTCTGCTTTGAGGTCATTGACAAATGAAGAATCCATAGTAATTGAATCCTCGTCAATGGCGAGCTTGTCAGCAATAATAGCCTTTACTTTATCAAAAATAACGTTCTTATCCATTGATTACTCCTCCGGATTGATGATTTGAACACCCTTATAATAACCACACTGAGGACATACACGGTGAGGAAGGATGAGTTGACCGCACTTTGTGCACTTTGAAAGTGTAGGAGCTTGAAGCTTCATATTAGCAGCTTTTCTTGAAGCAGCTTTTGCTTTTGATGTTTTATATTTTGGTGTCGCCATATTCTACCTCTTATTCTTATTTTTACAACATTCTGAGAATATAGAAAAACATTGTTTAAGTCAACAACATAACATTCGCTTGTGTTTTTGCAAAAAGCTCCTATTTTGTCTTTTTTATTTTCTTCTCTAACGCTGTTATGACAACACTTGGAACC
>CAVDPO010000115.1:0-5464 GCA_963610855.1 Segatella copri | reverse complement strand
GGTCAAGATAAAGCTAAACGCACCATTGCTGTTGCATTAAGAAACAGAGCACGAAGAAAAATGCTTCCTGCTGAAATTAGAGAGGAAGTTTATCCAAAAAATATAATAATGATTGGTCCTACTGGTGTAGGAAAAACTGAGATTGCTAGAAGAATAGCTAAACTTTCAAATGCTCCTTTTATCAAAGTCGAAGCAACAAAGTACACAGAGGTAGGATATGTTGGTCGTGACGTTGAGTCTATGGTACGAGACCTCATGGGTAGTGCTGTTCTCATGGTCAAACACGAACTTGCAGCAAAGAATGAAGAATTTGTAAAAGCTAGAGTAGAGGAACGTCTTTTGGACATTCTTATTCCAAACTTAAACAAGAATGCAAATGCTGATGAGTCTTTTGAGAATGCAAGGACAATGGCCCGTGAGCAATTAAGACAACAGCTTAGAGATGGCAAATTAGAAGACAAAGAAGTTGAGATTATAAATCAAATGTCAGCTCCAAAAGTTGGTATTGAGCTTATGGGTGGCTCAATGGATGACATTCAAAATGCAATGAATAGTCTAGGCTCAATATTCCAAAATGCTCAAAATCCTCGTAGGCGTAGAAAAGTGACTATAAAACGTGCTCGTGAAATTTTCATGGAAGAAGAGATGGAGCGTAGCGTTGACCAAGACAAGGCAATAGATATTGCGAAAGAGCGTACAGAGCAAATGGGAATTATCTTCATAGATGAAATTGACAAAATTGCTGGTAAAAATAGCTCCTCATCTAGTCCTGACGTTTCAAGAGAAGGTGTACAACGTGACATTTTGCCAATTGTAGAAGGTACAAAAGTCAATACAAAATGGGGTGTCATTGATACTTCTCACATACTTTTTATTGCAGCTGGTGCTTTCCATGTGTCAAAACCAAGTGACTTAATTCCAGAGCTTCAAGGTCGTTTCCCTCTTAGAGTAGAGCTTGAAGACTTAACAGCAGATGATTTTTACAGGATTTTGAAAGAACCTGAGAATGCAATAACAATACAATACCACGAACTCCTTAAGACAGAGGGCGTAGATGTGATTTTTACAGATGATGCTATTAAACGCATTAGTGAAATTGCTTATGAAGTTAATTCCAACACAGAGAATATTGGTGCAAGAAGATTGTATACAATAATGGAAATCCTGCTTGAAGAGTTAAGCTTTAGCGCAAATGAGCTTAAGGGACAAACTATAACAATTACTCCTGATTACGTTGATCAAAGACTTTGTGATGTTGTTAAAAATCAAGATCTTTCAAGGTATATTCTTTGAGTTAGTTTAGTGATATTCTTAACTTTAGAGTGTTTTTATAAAAGCTCTTAGGAGACTTGCGTGAACTACATTACAATTGTTGCTGCAACATACGAGGAAGCTGTGAAAAAAGCTCGTTCTCAATATGGTGATAGACTTAGGATTCATAGTCGCAAAGACGTTGTCACTAAAGGCTTTCTTGGTATTGGTAAAAGCAAGCATTGTGAATTGACATGCTTTTTGGCAGAAGACGTGCTTTCTTATAAAGGGGGAGCAACTTCTTACACACATAAAGACGCTACCCCAAAAGAAAATTTACCACTTGACGAGAATGATACAGACGAGGCCGATATTAAACGTTTTGAGCAAGAGGCTAAGACTCCTGACCCTATTTCTGGGAAATATAGGGACAGTGATAGTCTTTCTAATGTAGAAGTTTCTATTGAAGAATCTCTTGAAAAAGAAGGTAATGAGGTAGAAAAGGAAGAGGATGTTAAAGAGCTCTCGTCAGTTGAAAAAGAGCCAATGGAGCCTAGCGAACCCATTGAGGACGGCAAAACTAAACTGGAAGACTTAATGCAGTATGCAAGAAGTCTCCTTTATGAGAATGATTTTTCATTAAGTTATACAGACTGGATTGTTACAGACATAAAAGCTCAGCTTGAGCCAGCTTTACCGGCTGTCCCAAGTCAAGATGAATTTGAATTATTGGTGGTTGATAGAATAGTTAGCTCTGTGAATATTGATCACAACAGCCAAATGCATCCTCCTAAACTATTTGTACTTTTAGGGCCCACAGGAGTAGGAAAAACAACTACAATTGCAAAGATTGCAGCAGTCTATGGGACTATTCCGCCTGATGGCATAAGAAAACAAGTGAGTATTATAAGTATGGACTGCTTTAGAGTTGGTGCTTATGAACAAATTGAGAGTTTTGGTAATGCCTTGGGGATTCCTGTTTATAGAGCAAATGATGAAACAGGTCTTTATGAAGCTCTAGAAAGAACTCAAAACAGCGAGCTCATACTTATTGATACAATTGGACGTAGTCCAAAAGACAATGAGATTGGGGCAAAAATGAAATCTATGCTAAATCTTCCAAACCATCAAAGCACAAAGTACTACCTTACAGTTAGTGCTTCTATGAAAAAAGGTGATTTGGATAGTGTTTTTGAGCAATTTTCAAATTACGGCATAAGTTCTGTTATTGTAACCAAGATTGATGAAACTCAAACGATTGGTAATATACTTTCTGTTTGCCACAGCAAAGCTTTGCCTCTTCTTTTTGTTACAGATGGACAAAAAGTACCACATGATATTCACAAAGCCTCAAGTGCATTTGTCTTAAGTCTTCTAAAAGGCTTTCATATGGATTTTAATTCTCTTTGGGATACTCAAATTGGCTCAGATGAATAATTAGGAATAATGGGTATGTCAATTGTGTAAATGACGTTTTATCTGTGTTTTCTTGACTGTTAAATAGCATTTTCATTATATTGGTTTTGTCAAATCGATATGGAGGATTTTCATATGAAAGTTGGTATTAATGGTTTTGGTAGAATTGGACGTTTTGTGTTCCGTGCTGCTATGTTGAGAGACGATGTAGAGATTGTTGGCATTAACGATCTTTGCCCTGTAGATTACCTTGCTTACATGCTCAAATACGATACAATGCATGGTCAGTTCCAAGGTACAATTGATTGCGACATGGATAAGTCTCTTCTTATTGTCAATGGAAAGAAAATTCGTGTAACAGCATGTAAAGATCCTAACGAACTTAAGTGGGATGAAGTTGGTGCAGAGTATGTTGTTGAGTCTACAGGTCTTTTCCTCACAAAAGAGAAAGCACAGGCTCATATTAACGCTGGTGCAAAGTATGTTGTTATGTCAGCTCCTTCCAAGGATGACACTCCAATGTTCGTTGTTGGTGTAAACGAAAAGTCTTATGTTAAAGGAACTCAGTTTGTTTCTAACGCATCATGTACAACCAACTGTCTTGCTCCTATTGCAAAAGTTCTCAATGATAACTGGGGAATTACAGATGGTCTTATGACTACAGTTCACTCCACAACAGCTACACAAAAGACTGTTGACGGCCCTTCAATGAAAGATTGGAGAGGTGGACGTGCTGCTTCTGGCAACATTATTCCTTCATCAACTGGTGCTGCAAAGGCTGTTGGCAAAGTTATTCCATCCCTTAATGGTAAGCTTACTGGTATGTCAATGAGAGTTCCTACTTTGGATGTTTCTGTTGTTGACCTTACAGTTAATCTTGCAAAACCTGCAAAATATGACGAAATTTGCGCTGCAATGAAGAAAGCTTCAGAAGGTGAGCTAAAAGGTATTCTTGGTTATACAGAGGACGCTGTTGTTTCTTCTGATTTCCTTGGAGATCCAAGAACTTCTATTTTTGATGCAAAAGCTGGTATTGCACTTACTGATACTTTTGTTAAAGTTGTTTCTTGGTATGACAATGAAATTGGTTACTCCAACAAAGTTCTTGACCTCATTGCTTATATGAAGAAAGTCAACGGTTAATCATTAGTTTTGTTCTTATCAGACCTGCAAGTTTGCAGGTCTGAATTGTATTAAGAGAGCTTTTGTGAATATGTATAAAGACAGTTTTGCAAAAATCTCACAAAATCAATGGAGTATTTATGGTCCTAAATACAATTAGAGATGCAAATCTCGCAAACAAAAGAGTTTTAATTAGAGTTGATTTTAACGTTCCAGTCAAAGATGGCAAAGTTTCAGATGCAACAAGAATTATTGCCGCTCTTCCTACAATCAATTACATTTTGGAGCAGCCTGGCACTTCTTTGGTTGTTATGAGCCATTTTGGGAGACCAAAAGGAAAAAAGAATCCTGATTTTTCAATGGTTCCGGTAGGAAAGAAATTTGAAGAGCTTTTGGGCAGACCTGTAAAAGTTGCAAGTGATGTAATTGGCCCAGAGGTTGAAAAAGAAGTCAAATCTTTGAAACCTGGAGAGGTCCTTCTTCTTGAAAATTGCAGATTTTACCCAGAAGAAGAAGCAAATGATGCCACTTTCTCCAAAACTTTAGCATCTTATGGTGATATTTATGTCAATGATGCGTTTGGAACAGCACATAGAGCGCATGCCTCAACAGAAGGTGTTTCTCATTATCTTCCAAGTTATGCAGGTTTCCTTATTGAGAAAGAAGTTAAATTCATGGCTCCTCTTTTGGAGAACCCTGCAAAGCCGTTTGTTGCAATCATTGGAGGTTCAAAGGTATCTTCAAAGATTTCTGTTTTGGAATCATTGGTCAAAACTTGCGACACAATAGTAATTGGGGGAGGTATGGCATATACATTCCTCAAGGTTCTGGGACATAAAATTGGAAAATCACTAGTTGAAGATGATTATCTTGATACCGCAAAGAGCTTCTTGTCTGCAGTAGAGAAGAAAGGTGTTAATGTTATTCTTCCTGTAGATCATGTTTGTGCGGAAAGTTTTGCAGAAGACGCAAATCCTATTTTGGTTGATTCTGTTGATATTCCTGACAATCTCATGGGAATGGATATTGGCCCAAAAACAACAGCTTTAGTAGTAGATGCTCTTAAAGATGCAAAATCTGTAGTTTGGAACGGCCCAATGGGTGTTTTTGAGTTTTCTAGTTTTGCAAAAGGAACAGAGGCTGTTGCAAAAGCTTTGGCAGCTTCTAATGCTACTTCTGTTGTTGGTGGTGGTGATTCTGTTGCAGCTGTTAACAAATTTGGTCTTGCAGATAAAATTAGCCATGTTTCAACCGGCGGTGGAGCCTCTCTTGAGTTCCTAGAAGGAAAAGAACTTCCTGGAATTAAAGCTCTTGAAAAATAAGGATTGTATGATGAGAAAATTGTATATAGCAGGAAACTGGAAAATGAACATGGTACCAAGTGAAGCTGCAAAATATGCAGCAGAGCTTGCAAAAGAGACAAAAAATGCAAAAGTAAAAGTAATGATTGCTCCTACTTTTGTATGTCTTCCTGGTGTTGTTGAAGCTGTAAAAGGAAGTAACGTTATAGTAGCAGCACAAAATGTTAATGACCATGAAAAAGGAGCTTTTACAGGAGAGATTTCTTGTGCAATGCTCAAAGACATTGGTGTAAAGACTGTAATAATTGGACATAGTGAAAGAAGACAATACTATGGTGAGACGAATGAGCTTATAAACAAGAAGGTTCTTTTTG
>CAVDPO010000114.1:9769-11645 GCA_963610855.1 Segatella copri | reverse complement strand
TGTCATACCACTGTGCATTGATTTCCTCGTATGTCTTGCCTTGCTGTTCAACCCATGTATAGTACTTGAGGTTGTGAATGCGAAGTCTATCATAGTAACCAAGTTCAAGAGCATCTTGGAAACTTTGATGAAGAAGAGCGCCACTGTGAACTCTTGCAGCTTCCATCTCAGAGAATTTGCCTTGTTGCTGGTCAAGTTCTGCAAGTCTTGTTTTGTACATGACAGAAGAATCGGTACAAATTGTGAAGATAACATCATCTTCGTCCATTTCATAGTATTTTGCCATTTTAATTGCACTAAGAGTGTTACCAATTCCAGAAATACCAAAGTATTGAAGCTCTGCAATTTGCTTGTCTGTAAGGCCAACAGTCTCTTTGAGGTATTTGATACCAGCAGGCTCATTAAAGAGTCTGTAAATATCCATACAATCTTGGTCGTCAATAGCACAAATCATGTCTGTATTCTTTACATTGTGAATCCATGGTACATGCTTATCTCCAATACCTTCAATTCTGTGGCCGCCAAAACCATTTCTAAGTAGGGTAGGACACTGTTTTGCTTCACCTGCTGCAATAACAATATGTGGATACTCTTTCTTGAGGTGGTCTCCTGCTGCAAGTGTTCCACCGCTTCCTGTAGAGGATGCATAACCACGTACGTTTTCTGGTTTGACACCAAGGTCTTTGAGAACTTCAAGTATTGCAGCTCCTGTTACTGTATAGTGCCAAAGGTAGTTTTCAAATTGCTCAAACTGGTTGAATATGACAATGTGTTTACCTCTTTCTGCATCAAGTTCATGACACTTGTCAAAAATCTCTTTGACATTTGATTCACAACCAGGTGTTGCAATGACTTCTCCTGCAACTGTTTTAAGCCAATTAAATCTTTCTTGAGACATCTCTGCAGGAAGGATTGCAATTGATTTACATCCAAGAAGAGCGCTGTTATATGCACCACCACGGCAGTAGTTCCCTGTTGATGGCCAAACAGCCTGTTGATTTTGAGCATCAAAGTTTCCTGTTGCAAGTGCTGGAGCAAGACAAGAGTATGTTGCACCAACTTTATGCGCACCAGTTGGGAAGTACTTACCAACAAGAGCGAAAATTCTTGCTTTTACGCCTGTAAGCTGTTTTGGAACTTCAATGTAATTTACTTTGCCAAATCCACCACCTTGTTCTACTGGTTCATTTTTCCATGTAATTCTAAAAAGGTTGACAGGGTTTACATCCCAAAGTCCTGTCTTTGCAAGTTTCTCCTTTATTGATGCTGGAACAGTTGATGGGTCGACCATCTGCTTGAAGGTTGGAAGGATAATGCCTTTTTCCTTGCAAAGCTTGACGTTCCTTGCTCTCACTTCTTCATTAATATTCAGATTGATGAGCATTTTTTTCCTCCGTTGAAAAGTATCTTTTTAAGGGTTCAGCCTAAGGCTGGTTTCATTCCATAATAAGGATTATTACACAGCTTTCTTTGTGTGTAAATATGTAATGTTAAAAATTTAGAAAAATGAAATTTTCAACCATGAGAATTGCGTTATACTTAAAAAAAATCAGCAAAAATTTATTTTTTCAACTATTATCTTTTTGAAAAAATGTAAAAAAACAAAAAGAAACTGTGTTGCACTTTGTTGCAAAATATGTTGACTTTGAGTGAATATGGTTTAGAATTTAAGATAGATTAAAGACAATAGGAGAGCTTTTCATGGGAGACAAAATGAGACCTGTTCCTTTTGAGGAACTAATGGAGAGAATTTTCTCTGAATACAGAAACCACGGAACTATTTTTGGAATTAGTAAGGAGAATTTTTATAAGCCTTCTTCAAAGCATTCTATTGAGGTCTTTGGTCAAAAGTGTTCAACTCCACTTGGACCTGCTG
>CAVDPO010000114.1:8289-9759 GCA_963610855.1 Segatella copri | reverse complement strand
ACTTGGCCCTGCAGCCGGTCCTCACACTCAACTTGCTCAAAATATAGTTAGTGCATATCTTGCAGGCGGTAGATTTATGGAACTCAAGACTGTTCAAATCATGGATCATCTTGAGATTGCAAAACCATGTATAGATGCAAGAGATGAAGGCCATAACGTTGAGTGGTCTACTGAATACACATTAGAGAAAGCTTTTGATGAGTATCTAAAGGCTTGGTTTGCTGTTCATGTTCTTCAAGTTGCACTAAGTGGTAAAAGTTCTGAGCCAGATTTCATTTTCAATATGAGCGTTGGATATAATCTTGAAGGTATTAAACAGCCAAAGATGCAGACATATATAGACAACATGATGGATGCATCAAGAAGCTCTTTGTTTGCACAATATAAGGCATCTTTAAAAGCAATGCTTGAAGATGATGATCTTGTATGTGGCTCGGACTTAGAACCTCATTTGAAAGCTCTAAAAGGTATTGAAGATAGAATTAGCCCTGTGATTTGTAGAGGTGTGACAATTTCTACGATGCATGGATGTCCTCCAAAAGAAATTGAAGCAATTTGTTCTTATATGCTCACAGAAAAGAATCTCAATACTTTTGTAAAACTTAATCCAACACTTCTTGGATATGACGAAGTAAGAGCAATTCTTGATGATATCGGTTTTAATCATGTTACTCTCAAAAAAGAAAGTTTTGAGCATGACCTTCAATACGAAGATGCCATTGCAATGTTGCACCGTCTTGTTGAGCTTGCAAAAAAACAGGGGCTTGGTTTTGGTGTTAAACTTACCAATACTCTTGGCAATGTTAATGATGGCAAGGTTCTTCCTGGTGATGAAAGGTATATGTCTGGTAGAGCGCTTCTTCCAATTTCAACACGCGTTGCTGCTAAGCTTAGTGAAGAGTTTGATGGAATGCTTCCTGTTTCGTATTCTGGTGGTTGTACGATTTTTTCTGTAAAAGATATTTTTGATACTGGAATTAGACCAATTACTCTTGCAACTGACATGCTTAAGCCAGGTGGATATGTAAGAATGGCTCGAATGGCAGAACTTCTTGAAAAAGAAAGCAAGACTTGGAATAAGAAAGATATTGATGCAAAAGCTGTGCTTGAATTAAGCAATAAGGCTCGTGGCGCTGAATACTCACAAAAAGACTTCCGCGGTGATAACAAGGCCAAAGTTGACAATTCATTACCTCTTTTTAATTGTTATGTTTCTCCTTGTATGATGGCATGTCCTATTCACCAAAATATTCCAGATTACATTGGTCTTGTAGGCGAAGGCCGTTATGCCGATGCTCTTGAAGTAATCTATCAAGAAAATGCACTTCCAAATATTACTTGCAATATTTGTGACCATCAGTGTCAGTTCCATTGTGCAAGAATGGATTATGAAGGTTCTGTAAGAATTAGAGACATGAAAAAGATTGCTGTAGAAAAGGGTAGCGAAGAGTACATGCAAAAGCATTGGAC
>CAVDPO010000114.1:6861-8279 GCA_963610855.1 Segatella copri | reverse complement strand
GCATTGGACAGCTCCTGGGGATCCTGCAGATGTTAAGGCATCTGTTATAGGAGCAGGCCCTGCGGGTCTTTCTGCTGCATATTTCCTTGCTCGTTCTGGTTTTGATACAACAATTTTTGAAAGAGAGCAAAATGCTGGTGGTGTTGTTGCAAACATTATTCCAACATTTAGAATTGATCCAAAAGCTGTGCAGGCAGACATTGATTTTGTTGCAGCTCATGGAGTTAAGTTTAACTATGGCGTAAAACTTGAAGATGTAACAGTCAAAGCTCTTAAAGATGCTGGCTACGAGTTTATCTATTATGCTGTAGGAAGTGAAAAAGACAACAAGATTGCTGTAACAGGAGATGAAAAAGCAACAATTGGAGCTTTAGAGTTCCTTGAAGCCTTCAAAAACGATAAAGCATTAGATGTTCTAGGTAAGAATGTTGTTGTAACCGGTGGTGGAAACACAGCAATGGATAGTGCAAGGGCTGCAAAGAGAACTCAAGGTGTTGAAAATGTTACTGTTGTTTACAGAAGAACAGAAAAAGAAATGCCGGCTGACCATGAAGAATTCTTACTTGCAAAAGAAGATGGCGTGCAGTTTGTTTTCCTTGCAAACCCAAAGAGCATTGGTGGAGGCAAGCTTGTTTGCACAAAGATGGCATTAGGTGAGATGGATGCATCTGGTCGCCGTAGACCTGTTGAGACAGCTGAAACAATTGAACTTGCCTGTGATGTTTTAATTACAGCTATTGGCGAGCATGCAGACAGTGACGCTCTTACTTGGTATGGTGTTCCAGTTAATGAGAAAGGATGGCCTATCGTAGATGCAGAAACTAACGAGACACCCATTGAGGGAGTTTATGCAATTGGAGATGTACAAAGTGGTCCATCAACTGTTGTAAGATGTATTGCTTCTGCTCGTAAGGCTGTTGAAGCAACCATTGATAAAGTTTTAGACGAAATTAAGGATGCTGAATGTGATGATGATTGCTCTTGTTGTCATGATGATTGTTGCCACGATGATTGTGCGCATGATGATTGCTGTCATGAAGGTTGTCATGAAGATTGCCATGGCAAGCATCAAGGTTGTACTTGTGATGACTGTTGTGATGATAGCTGTGATGACGAAGATGACGAACTTTTAGAAGATGACGAATACCTTGAAGCAGAAGACAAATTCTTTAAGGATATTCAGTATAGAAAGACTCATCTTTGTACTAGTTGCGTAAGTCCTTGTGATGTAAAAACATTTGCAGAACAAGAAGCAAAACGTTGTATGGATTGTACATACCTTTGTAATAAGTGTGTTGATGTATGTCCAAACCGTGCAAATGTTGCTATTGATATGCGTTTCTCAGAAGCAACAGAAGATCCGTTCCAAATCCTTCACATTGATGCATTCTGTAATGAATGTGGTAACTGCGCTACGT
>CAVDPO010000114.1:4397-6851 GCA_963610855.1 Segatella copri | reverse complement strand
ATGGTAGACCTTATAAAGATAAGTTCACAGTATTTAGCAGACGTGATGATTTTGAAGATAGTACAAACAGTGGTTTCTACGTAGAAGGAGATAGTGTTCTTGTACGACTTGGAGACAAGATAATTGAATGCCACATTGATGGTGATGGTAATCTTGTAGGTGATGTTCCAGAACTTGTTAAAGATCTTATTGAGCAAGTATTTATTTGCTATGACTATCTTCTTACAAGAGTTGAGGAGTAAGACATGACAACTGTTATTAGAAATGCAAGAGTTATCCAAACAATGGACCCTGTTGAAGTCCTTGAAGGTGTAGATGTTGTAATAGTTGATGACCTTATAACAGCTGTTGGTAAAAATGTTTCTAATGATATTAAAGCTGACAAAGTCATTGAAGCTTATGGTAAAACAGTTATTCCTGGCATGATTTGTGCTCATCATCACTATTACAGCGGTCTTAGCCGTGGAATGTTGATTTCTGCAGGTCCTCAAACTGATCTTATTCAAATTCTTAAAGAGTGGTGGTGGCGTTTAGACAGAGCTCTTGATGAAGAAGCTTTGTATTACAGTTCCTTAATTTGCACTCTTGATGCTATAAAAAATGGTACTACAACGTGTATAGACCATCACGAAAGCCCCAATTATATTTCTGGTTCTCTTTCAACTATTGCTAAAGGAATGGAAAAGTTTGGCTTAAGAGGAATTGTTGCCTATGGCATAACAGACCGTAACTATGGCATGAATGAGATTAAAGCTGGAGTACAGGAAGGCATTAGATTTGCAAAAGAAGTAGATGATAGAAAAAAGCATGGTGAAAATGTTTTGTGCCAAGCTATGGTTGGTGGACATGCTCCTTTTACAATTCCAGAAGCTGAAGAAGGAATGGAAATGCTAGCTGATTCTGCTCGTCAAACGGGTCGTGGAGTTCATATTCATGTTGCAGAAGGTGAATATGACCAAGTTTGGTCTCACCACTTCTATAATATGGATATTTTGGACAGGCTTGATAAGCATGGACTTCTTTCAGATAACACTCTCTTAGTGCATGGTATTTATCTTAATGAGCATGAGATAGAACTCCTTAATGAGCGTGGTTGCTATTTAGCCCATAATCCAAGAAGCAACATGAACAATGAAGTAGGTTACAGTAAGTACCTTCCAAAAATTAAAAACTTAGTTCTTGGGACAGATGGTTGCGGAAGTAACATGTTTGAAGAAAGTAAAATTGCATTCTTCAAAAATCGTGATGCAAACGGTCCATATTGGCCGGGTGATTACCTTAGAGCGTTAACAAGAGCAAATTCATTTATTGAAAAGTATTTTGCTGGAGATAAATTTGGAAGAATTGCCCCGGGGTATAAGGCAGACTTGGATATTTTGACTTATCAAAACCCAACTCCTCTTAACTCTCAGAACGCTGCAGGCCATTTTGTATGGGGCATGAGTAGTAATTGCGTGGAATCTGTTATGATAAATGGAAAACTTGTTATGGAAAACAGACAGTTTGACTTTGATGAAAAAGAAATATACGCAAAAGCGGCTGAGGTTGCAAAGAAGGTGTGGGCAAGGACAGATTCTCTTTCTGCTGATGGAACGAGTGGTATAGTCCGTTAATGCCCAAATTTATGCGAGATAGTGTCATTTTGTATACTTTTCTTGCGTTTTTATGTAATCTAATAGTGAGCCGTGGTATGAAAAAAGCATACTGCGGCTTGCATTTCGTTTTGGGCTACCATTATATTTTTTAGATGTTAATGGAAGCTTGGAATTGGAGGAGTGATGGTAGTAAACGACATTTCCAAAGCTGTGAGAAGGCTTGATGCAGTGTCAAAAAGTGAAGGCTCTGTTAAATACATAGCGGACTACGGCTTCGAGGATTGCCTTTGGGGACGTCTAGTTCGTTCAAGCATTCCAAGGGGAATTATTAAAGACATAAAACTTCCTAATATGCCTGATGGCTACAGATTTATTACTTACAAAGATATTCCAGAAGGCGGTCATAACTATTTACACATGATAGCTACAGACTGGAAGTGCTTTGCTGAAACAAGTGTTAGATTTGTGGGCGAGACAATTGGTATCATTGTTGGTCCAGATAGAACAACTGTTGAAGATCTTAGAGAAAAAATAGTTGTTGAATATGAAGAACAAGAGCCTGCTGTTTCTATTGATGATGGACTTGCCTGTAAAGGTGGAGCTTTTGTCAATGACAATAATATTTTTTGTAGCTTAAAACTTGATGTTGGTAATGTTGATGAAGCATTTAAGACAGCTGATAAGATTGTTGAAGAAACTCTTGAAACTGGCTTCCAAGAGCATATTTATTTGGAAACAAACGGAGCATGCTGTGTGCCTGACGGTGATGGCTATAAAATTTATGCCTCTGCTCAATGTCCGTTTTATATTAGAAAATCTATTGCTCCACTTTTGAACATTGATCCTGAAAAGATTTCTA
>CAVDPO010000114.1:0-4383 GCA_963610855.1 Segatella copri | reverse complement strand
CTCTGTTAAGAGACACCCTTCTAAAGTTGTGTTCAAAACAGGGTTAGATAAAGACGGCAATATTGTGGCTATGGACAGTAAAGTTTACTACAATGTTGGTGGATATCTTTCATCTTCTTTCGTTGTTCTTCAAAGAGGATGTTTTCATGTCACAGGTTGTTATTCATTCCCAAATATAAGAACTGAGGGGTTTGGTGTTGCAACCAACACTTATCCAAGTTGTGCTTTTAGAGGTTTTGGAGCTCCTCAAACATTGTTTGCTGTTGAAACACACATGTGCCACTTGGCAGAAATGCAAGGTCTTGATCCTCTTGAGTATAAGAAAAGATATTTTATCAAACAGGGCGATACTACTAGCACAAATGGTAAAATTGTAGAAAGAGTTATGATTCCTGAGATGCTTGAGCAGGTGTTAAAGGAATCGGACTATGAGAGAAAATCAAAAGAATATAAGTGGGGCTGTGGAAAAGGCATTGGAATTTCGTTCTACAATCACGGTGGAGCTTTCACAGGAAATGGAGAGCAAGCAATCATCAAAGGGCGTGCCCAGCTTCATAAATTTAAGGACGGTACTGTAGAAATCTTGTGCAGTCAAACAGAGATGGGCCAAGGTTTCCATACCATTTTACCAAAGATTGTAGCCCATGTTCTTGAAATACCAATTGAAAAGGTAATTTTCCTTGATCCAGACACCTCTAGGGTTCCAGATTCCGGGCCAACAGCAGCATCTCGTTCTACGATGATTGTTGGAGAGCTTGTTGAAAGAGCTGCAACCCTTATGAAACCTAGATATGACAAAGAAGAAGACTTTGTTGTTGAAACCCATTATGAACACCCAGAAGGATACTCATGGGATCAAAGTACCTTTCAGGGCTATGCATATCTTGGTTATGGTTGGGGCGTTTGTGCTGTTGAAGTGGAAGTTGACCCTTGCACTGGCGAAGTTACAACTAAAGGAGTATGGTCTAGCCATGATTGTGGACATTTGATTGATGAAATGATTGTTCATGGTCAGGTCAATGGTGGAGTGTTGCAAGGCATAGGTTGGGCATCAACTGAGGTTCTTAATAATGTTGGTGGACATTTTAAGCAAACTTCTATGAGTGATTACATTGTGCCTACTTCTATGGATTGCCCAAAACAGAGTGTGAATTTTGTTGAAAATCCGTATGAATGGGGGCCTTTTGGAGCAAAAGGAATGGGCGAGCTAGTATTTAATGGAAGTGGTGCTGCTTACATTGATGCACTTTCTCGTGCAATAGGTAAACGCATTTCTTCAATTCCTGTGCCAACTGAGGATGTTATGCTTTATATACTTAAAGGAAAAGACCTTAAGGAGGCTCTGTGATGGCTCAAGAATTTAACATTGAATTTACGTTGAATGGAAAACAAGTATCTGTTATCACAGACCCTCTTAGAAGACTAATAGATGTTCTAAGAGAAGATTTTGGCTGTGTGGGAGTAAAAGAAGGTTGCAGTGAAGGAGAATGTGGAGCGTGTTCTATTTTAATGAACAATAGAATTGTTACTCCTTGTCTCATTCCTGTTGGTGCTGCCAAAGGTCAAGAAATAATGACTATTGAAGGCTTAAAAGAGACAAAAGAAGGAGCTGTTATTGTCCAAGCTTTTGCAGACGGAGGAGCCGTCCAATGTGGTTTTTGTATTCCTGGAATGGTAATTGCTGCATATTATCTTCTTTCAAGAAATCCAAATCCCACAGAAGATGAAATTAGACTTGGAATTAGTGGAAATATATGCCGTTGTACGGGTTATGACCTTATTGTAGAGAGTATAAAACTTGCTGCACAAAGAGGAGCTAATCTATGGAAGAAATGATGTGCTATATACCAAAAACATTAAAAGAGGCTCTTGAGATAAAAGCAGAACATGATGTCATAATTCTTGCTGGTGGAAGTGACTTAATGGTTTCTAACAAAAGAACTCTAGGACTTACTCCAAAATTTGATAAGCCCGTAATGATCGTTAGAAATTTACCAGAGCTAAAGAAAATATACATTAATGAAAAGGGCGAGTGCTGCATAGGTTCAGGTTGTACAAGTGCTCAAATTGCAGAAAACACAATGTGCCCTTGGCATTTAAGACAAGCTGCTTCTAGAATGGGAGCTGTAGCTCTTAGAAATAGTGCAACAATTGGCGGAAATATTGCCAATGCATCTCCAAAGGGAGATACTCCGGGGCCTTTGTATTTGTTGGATGCAAGAGTAAAACTTAGTTCTGTTTCAGGTGAAAGAGAAGTTCTTGTAAATGATTTTATTGTCAAATTTAGAACTATAGATTTAAGACCAGACGAGATGATAACAGAGGTTATAGTTCCTTTTTCTGAAGACGATTTTGACTATATCTTTTGGCACAAAGTTGGAACTAGAAAAGCCAATGCAATAAGCAAGATAACTCTAAGCCAAGCCATTAAATTTAATGCCAATGGTACTGTTAAAGATTACAGAGTATCGGCTACAGCCACAGGTGCAAAAACAAATCGTAGTAGGGATGTTGAGAATATTTTAATTGGTAACAAAATTACGCCTAGTTTAATTGAAGATGTCATTAATGGTTTTGACAACGTTATTTCTCCGCGTGCTATGCCAGAATTTAGAAGAGAGGCAACACGTAGAATGATAAGACGTTTTTTGACTGTTGCAAATGAACATCCAAAAGAAAAAGTTATTGATACTTATGATGAGTATCATGTAACTGGGCAGCCTGTTCCTAGAAAGTAATTTTTTTGAAAACGAGTTGTTGCAAATGACTTGTAGAGGTTTTTGCAAAAAAGCTTAAAAGGATAAGTAAATGAACGAAAAAGGAATTTTTTTAAGTAATATATATGCCTTAATGACAAATCCTAGCAAGGAGACATTAAGTGGCGTTGATATGATAATTGAAGACGGGAAGGTCGAAGCTATTGGAAAAAATCTTCAGGTTCCTGTTGGATATAGAGTCATTGATGCTTCAAATCTAGCTATAGTTCCTGGTTTTGTTAATACACACCATCATTTTTATCAAACACTTACTCGTAATCTTCCTGCAGTACAAGATGCTAAGCTTTTTGACTGGCTAGTATATTTATATGAAGTATGGAAATACATAGATGAAGAAGCTATATACTATTCTTCACTTTTGGCTATGACAGAGCTTCTTAAAACAGGATGTACTTGTACTACAGACCATCATTATGTATTCCCAAAACAGTGTAAAGGCCAAGATTTGACTGGTGCTCAATTTAAGGCTGCGGATCAGCTTGGAATGAGATTTTCTCCTACAAGAGGAAGTATGAGCCTTTCTAAAAAAGATGGAGGACTTCCCCCAGATACTGTTGTGCAAACAGAGGACGAAATTCTTGAAGACTCTGAGCGGGTTATTAAGCTTTATCATGATCCATCTCCAATGGCAATGCACAAAATTGTTCTTGCTCCTTGTTCTCCGTTTTCTGTTACAAAGCGTTGTATGCTAGAAAGTGCCCGCCTTGCAAGAAAATACAATGTACGTCTTCATACTCACTTATGTGAGACAATGGATGAAGAAAATCAATGTAAAGCAATGTATGGGATAAGACCTGTTGAGCTTATGCAAGAATGTGAGCTAATTGGAAATGATGTTTTTTATGCTCATGGAATATGGTTCAATGATGACGAACTTGCCATTCTTGCAAAAACAGGAAGTCATATTTCTCATTGTCCATCATCAAATATGAGACTAGGCTCTGGAATTTGTCGCACAAGAGAACTTTTAGACCTGGGTGTTAACATTGGGATTGGTGTTGACGGAAGCGCTTCAAATGATAGTTCTGATATGCTTGGAGAAATGCGTAATGCACTCTTACTTGGAAGAGTTAAGTATGGCAGTACAGCTTTGACAGCTCGTGATGTTTTCAAAATGGGTAGTGAAAACGGTGCTAAGATGTTGAATTTTGGCAATGTTGGAAGACTTGAAGAAGGATGGGCTGCAGACCTTGCTTGTTTTGATGTTTCTACAATTGCGTACGCAGGAAGCCAAAGTGATCCAATAGCATCTCTTTTATTCTGTGGTTGTGATCATACTGCAAAATATACAATTGTAAATGGACAAGTTGTTGTTGATGATAGAAAAGTTGTTGGTGTAGATGAATCTGAGCTTGCCATCAAGGCCAATAAGATAAGCGCAGGACTTCTTGAAAAGAGGAGAATTTATGGTTGAAAATCTTATAATTGCAAAAGATATTGCGGAGGCTGTTTCTTTGAAGAATGAGAACTC
The DNA here is from genome assembly GCA_963610855.1 of Segatella copri. Lineage (GTDB taxonomy): Bacteria > Spirochaetota > Spirochaetia > Sphaerochaetales > Sphaerochaetaceae > UBA9732. The sequence continues at coordinate 135 of CAVDPO010000114.1, read as the reverse complement.
TGCTTTTCTTGCAGGAGGAACAGAGGTAAACAGGCTAAATAGCTCTGTTAATGTTCTAACATTAATTTCTATTGGTAGAATTAATAACCTTGATGGTATCATGGAGGTCTCTGACCCAAGAAAAGAAGGTTGTTC
>CAVDPO010000113.1:0-5216 GCA_963610855.1 Segatella copri | reverse complement strand
AGTGTTAGTATTATAACAAACTCAATCCAAGAACCCCTAATATAAAAAATGAGCCAAATTTTATTTTCTTGTATAATAAGAAATTAACTGGCTTAAAATCTGGTATCAAAGCGTTTCTTGGCTAAAGCCAAAGAAGGGAATTGCCCTACATGGCTCATAAGGAAGGTCGCCTTTCCGGGCCGGCTTTGCTTCGGACGCTCCATGTTTTCGCGTCCTCCTACCGCAAAGCTTCGAGCCCACGTGCCTAACTTAAAACGAAAAAACCAACCACAAGGGCTGGCTTTTCATTTTTACGCCCGGCAGGGCTCGAACCTGTAACCTGCGGATTCGAAGTCCGACGCTCTATCCAGTTGAGCTACGGGCGCATTTATAGTTTGAGATTTTTGTTGGAACCTCTTTTTATAATAAAAAAGGGTGGAAGACGGGGCTCGAACCCGCAACAACCAGATCCACAATCTGGGGCTCTACCGTTGAACTACTTCCACCATTGTTTATTGACTTGAGTAAATATGCCGTAAGCGTGAAAAAAAGTCAATGCACTTGCGCGTTTGATGCACTTGCGCATTTGACATCTCTAGCTGCTATAACTTTGCACTACTAACTAGCTATATACAGGCTTTGAAAGCTTGGCTATAATGCACGAAGTGTGCCAAGTCAAAGGCGCTGCACACAACGAAGAAATAAGTTCTTTTTCAATCTTTTCAAGTTCTGTTAATGTCATCTTTGGTGCAACTTTCTCAAACTGAGGCTTGTAGCTTTTTTCCATCCAGCGTTTAACATCTTGGGGCGTTGCAACTCTAGATTCATTGAATCTATAATCCTCCAGCTCAACATCCTCAAAAGAGCGACGAAGTAGGGCATAAAGCTCATCTTTAGACCTGTACGCCTTGTAAATCTCATTTTCTGCATGAAGAAGGACATCTTTGAGTGGACCAGTATGAATAAAGTCCGATATCTTTGAGGCTTCTTGTAATAGAGTTTCACACAAAACAACAGTGCCATTTGTAGCTAGTTTTGAAGAAATCAAATCCAAAATAGTCTTTACGGTAGCATTGGTATTTATGCCAACGGGAAGTAGGTTCTTGGCCATTATGTGCTCAAATAAGGTGCCTTTCTCAAGTGTTGTATCAAGTTCCTTAAATGTTCCCTCAATAGTATTAGAGCTTACAAGGACAGGCGCGTTGATTGCGTCTAGAGTATCAATATAGTGTGAAATATAAGTTTTTTCCTCGGGGGTGCGAACGGCAGCTACAACAAGGCCTTCTGGAGTTTTTCTAAAAGCTTCCCAAACAAGTAGTCCATGACCTGCATTTAATACAAGAACCCTGTCAGATCTAATTATATTAGTTTTTGCAAACATGTTGTCTCTGAGTTCTGCTAGGGCTTTGCTACGCCCTCCAACAGTACGCCTGAGCCATAAATCACGACCTTTGTCGCCAGGAGAAAAAGTTAAGTTTTCAGGAAAAGCATTAACGTCAACGCTTTCAAGTTGGATTTCTCGGCGCTTATTTACGGTGTCTGCAATGGTTTTTTCGTAGCCTATATTGCCAACATGATAGAAAATTTTGCCTTGGAGTTCGTTTGGAAGGTATTGTTGTGCTACCCAGTGGTCTTGATATGCATGTGGGTACATGTACCCTTCACCATGTCCAAAACCTTTTGAGTCTCGACTTGCATCACGCAAATGGTTTGGAACCTCGCTTGCACTAGCTTCTTGCTCCACGCTTTTTAACGCATCAAAAAATCCCATTGCACTGTTACTTTTTGGTGCTGTTGCTAAGTACAAAGCTGCGTGTGTTAGATGGTAACGACCTTCTGGCATTCCTATCATGTTAAAAGCTGTAGCATCAGATTGAACAACAACTATTGCATTAGGGTCTGCAAGCCCTACATCTTCACAAGCACTTATCATCATGCGCCTAAAAATAAAACGGGGGTCTTCACCTGCATACACCATTTTTGCAAGCCAGTATAATGCGGCATCGGGGTCGCTTCCTCTAAGAGATTTAATGAATGCGCTTATGACATCAAAATGGTAATCTCCTTCTTTGTCGTACAAAACAGCTTTGCGCTGGATGCTTTCTTCTGCTGTTTCTTTTGAAATAAAGACAGTGTTCTTCTTGTTTCTAGTTGTCTCGTTTGAACTTGTGCGCGGTGTTGTCTCAACAGCAAGTTCCAATGCATTAAGAAGACTCCTTGCATCTCCAGATGCAACATCAACTAAATGCTCTAGAGCGCCTTCTTCAAAAACAACGTTGAGATTTCCGTAACCGCGCTCTTTATCGTTTATTGCTTGCCATGCAATTTTTGTTAAATCTTCATTGTTCAATGGTTTGAGCTGGAATATCCTAGATCTACTTACAAGAGCAGCATTTACTTCAAAAAATGGGTTTTCTGTAGTAGCTCCAATGAGAATAAATGTTCCATTTTCAACCCAAGGAAGTAGCGCATCTTGTTGGCTTTTATTCCACCTATGAACTTCATCTACAAATAAAATGGTTCTTTTGCCGTAAAGGTCTAAACGTTCTTTCGCTTCTTGGATTTCATCTCTTAGTTCTTTTACTCCACTAAGAACTGCATTAATTGTAGAAAAATGGCTTTTTGTTGTATTTGCAATTACTCTTGCAAGTGTCGTTTTCCCAGTTCCTGGAGGGCCGTAAAAAATTACTGACGACAGTTGGTCGGCTTGAATTGAACGCCTTAATAGCCTCCCGGGACCAACTATATGGTCTTGACCTATATATTCATCTAGTGTTCTTGGCCTCATTCTATAGGCTAGTGGTTGTGATTTAGTTTCAATACGAGTGCTGTCGAACAATTCCATGATTTGGATTATAGCTAAAGATGGCACGTTGTCAAAGATAAGAGCAATGTTAAAAATAAGGTATTGTCAAAACCTTATTCAAGCCCAAAAACCTTTGCCACAGTAGGATCGGCATTGGGGTTGGGAGTAGTCCTTTCCAAGACTTCTGCTGCTTTCAAGTCTTCAAAATAAAGATTACAAATATAAGAAGCCATATCGTCTACAATATTGGTATTATCAAGAGCGTTTACATCTTTATCAAACAACGTTTTTTGTACTTTCACCCATGAGTTGTACTGTATTGCAATGTCTTCCCACTTGGAGAGATCTGCATTTGTCAAAACTGTTTTTATATAAGACAAAATTCTTTCTTTATAAACGTCTTCCATTGTTTGTGCTGCACTAAAGTCACTTTCTTTGACCAAAAATTCAGGGTTGTCAAAGACAACTTGTTGGGCTAGAGAGCCTATCAATGTCTTGAAACCTTCAAACCAATCCAAACTGTATACGCGCATTGAAAGTGTCCAGTTATCAAGAAGCTTTTTCATTCCTGGAATTTGGTTTGAACTCTCAAGAATAAAATTAAGGTTGTCTGGCAAGAACACATTGGTTTCTGTGATTCTAAAGAAAAATGACGACATTGTGCTTTCGTTTGCTTTCTCTAGTACATAGTGAAGTGCATAGTCACATTCTTCTTTGGAAGAATCAAATTTTCTTACTGAAGAGCAAGAAATTAGCATAAAAGAGCATAGTAAAAGAACTATAAGCATTACGCTTTTATGATTTAGAAAAAATGAGAGTTTTGTCTTTGTTGTAGATGAGGTTTCTTTTTTCACAATTCAATGATAGCAATACTTGTATTTTTTGCAAATCTACTAGTGTGTGCAAAATCTTCAAATGCGAAATCTTTTTTCATAAAACAGTTTATTTTGTTGTCTTCATCTATAAAAGATAGTCCCACACAATCAAGTGCTATAGATTGTGTTTGGGGTTGGCACATGAGAGACTGGGCTACAGCTTCTCCATACAAAACATCTCCAATAATTGGTTGTCCTATCCATGCAAGGTGAGCTCTAATTTGGTGTCTAAAACCTTTTGTGATTGTACAAAAAAATGTATTGGAAGGAGTTTTGTCTTTTTTATTAGGCTTTCTTACAACTAACGTTGTGTATAGTTTTTTTGGCTCTGCTTTTTTCAAATCCAAAGTTGGTCTTACTTGCTTGGCGCTAGGTCCAAAAGGTCTAAAATAGCTTTCAATGATTGTATTGTTTTGTTTTTCGTCAATAGATAAGCATTTTAGGCTATCATTTGTAGTTGTTTTTGTAGTTTTTGTAGTTTTTGCAACATAGTATTTTTCAAATGAGCCTTCTTTTTGCATTTCTTGCATATAGTCATAAAATGACTGCTCTTTTGCAAAAACAACAAGGCCTCCCGTTACTGTATCAAGTCTATGTAAAGATCCTCCTTCCCAAGGATTTTTTCCTTTTACTTGCATTATTTGATTATCATATTCTATTGCTTGCCCCAAAAGTGTATCTTGGACATCTTGATTTTTAAGAGGAACTGTTGGAAGTCCATGAGGCTTATCCATGATAAGAAAATACTTGCAATCAAATATGGGAGTCATTGCCATGTCTTGATGATAACTTTCCACTTTCTTTTGGTCTACTTTTTTTGTGTGATTTACACTTATTGTGCATTTTAGGCTCATCATTGCTTGACTATGGCGCCTTTTTCTATGAAATTTAGGGTATGAATAACGAAAACATACTTTCAACACCAAAGACTAGAGTAAATGGTCTTCTAAAAAATGTTTATTTATGGATGACTGCAGGGCTTGCCCTTACAGGCGTTGTTGCTTACGGCGTTGCTAGCAATGAGCGTATACTTGCTACTGTTTACAACTCAGGATTGCTATTTGCTATAATCATTGCTCAACTTGTACTGGTTTTTTTCCTTTCTGCTAGACTTGAGAGGATGTCTACTGGTGCAGCTGTTGGTTCTTTTATAGGATACTCAGTATTAAACGGTATAATGCTTAGTTCTGTTTTTATTGCTTATACAGGAGTAACTGTATCAAGAGCTTTCTTTACAACAGCACTCATGTTTGCTGGTATGAGCCTTTATGCAATGTTTACAAAAAAAGATTTGTCAAGTTGGGGTTCAGCTCTCATGATGGCTCTTTGGGGTATTCTCATTGCATCTCTTATTAATCTTATTTTCCGTGCTGAGGCAATTTATTATCTCATTAGCCTTGTTGGTGTCATTGTTTTTGCAGGTCTTACAGCTTGGGACACTCAAAAAATTATGAGAATTAATGATTCTTATGGCTATAACATTGATGAAGCTACTTACATTAAGCTTTCTATAATTGGAGCATTGTCATTGTATTTGGATTTTATCAATATTTTCT
>CAVDPO010000112.1:0-7072 GCA_963610855.1 Segatella copri | reverse complement strand
AAAGCAATACAATTGAGGCTACTTTTTTCATTTTCTTTTCCCCCTTTGGAACTGTTCAAAATTGGCCGTTCTTCAAAATTTAACGATTGAAATAGTCTTATTCTAGTCAGTATATCATAATTGTTATATAAGGTTTCAATAATGTGCATTGCAACCATTTTTGCTGAATGATAGAATAAAGAAGTGAGTTTTTGAAAAGTTTCAAAAACTCTAAAATTTGTCAAAACTGAGAGGAAAATCTATGCTTGACACTCAAACATTAGAGGCGTTGAAAGCCAAGGCAACGGATTTAAGAATTTCTACAATCCATGAAATTGCCCATCTTGGGAACGGACATATTGGTGGTTCAATGTCAATTATAGAAGTTCTCACATATCTTTATTTCCATGAGATGAATGTTGATCCTTCTAATCCAAATATGGAAGGCCGTGATAGATTTGTTTGTTCTAAAGGTCATGCCGGTCCTGCTGTTTATGCAACTCTTGCAGAAAAGGGATATTTTCCAAAAGAGTGGCTTATGACACTCAACCAAGGAGGAACAAATCTTCCTAGTCACTGCGACATGCTAAAAACTCCTGGTATTGATTTTACAACCGGTTCTTTGGGTCAAGGTTCAAGTGCAGCTGTTGGAATTGCTTTAGGTCAGCGTATTAAGGGCGAGAGTTCTTTCACTTATTTTATGCTTGGAGATGGTGAAAGTCAGGAAGGGCAAGTTTGGGAGGCAGCAGAGTTTGCTTCAACACAAAAACTTGGCAATTTAATTGGTTTTACAGATTTTAATAGACAACAGTTAGACGGATACACTCAAGACATTATTAGTATGGATAATATTGATACTAGATGGCTTGGTTTTGGTTGGCATGTTCAAAGAATTAATGGCCACGATTTCAACCAAATTGCAAATGCTATTGAGCGTGCAAAAGAAGTGAAAGATATGCCTAGCATGATTATCCTTGATACCATAAAGAGCAAAGGATATTTGCCAGGAGAGGGTATTAAGGCCAACCACAGTATGACTGTAAGCCATGAAGACGAAGAGCGTGCAGTTGAGGCTTTACTTAGCACAAGTTCTGTTAATGGAGGTGCAAAATGAGAGATACATCCAATATGGCCAATATGAGAGATGCTATGGTTACAGCCATAACAGATCTTGCTATAGAACATCCAGAAGTAGTTCTTTTAGATGCCGATCTTGTAAGTTGCCTTGGAAGTGGTAGTTTCTTTAAGCAGTTTCCAGAACGTGCATTCAACTGTGGCATTGCAGAGTCTAATATGGTTGGCATTGCAGCCGGTCTCTCTTCTATGGGCTTTGTTCCTTTTGCTCATTCTTTTGGTGTTTTCTCTTCTAGAAGAGCTTATGACCAGTTCTTCCTTTCTGTGAATTATGCAAAGAGAAGAGTTCATCTTATTGGTACTGACCCTGGTGTTACTGCTCAGCTTAATGGTGGAACTCACATGCCTTTTGAAGATATTGGTCTTATGCGCCTTATTCCAGATTTGATTGTTCTAGACCCTTCTGATACTCAAAGTTGTTATGAGCTTGTTCGCCAAGCTTATGAGAGCGGGCACAGTTCTTATACTAGAATTCGCAGAAAGGGCGCAACTCACCGTTATCCTGTTGGGGCTAAGATTGAACTTGGCAAAGGCATTGTTGTTAGAGATGGTAGCGATTTAACTATTGTTGCTGTTGGTGAAACTATGATGCAGCAGGCAGAGAAAGCTTGTGATCTTCTCTCTCAAAAGGGTATTAAGCCAAGACTTATTGACCTTCATACCATTAAGCCTTTGGATACAGCTCTCATTGAGAAGGCTGCTAGGGAAACTGGGCACATTCTTGTTTGTGAGAATGCTCGTTATGCCGGAGGTGTTGGGGAGGCTATTGCAGCTCATTTGGCACAGACTTTTCCTACAAAGATGGCTTTTGTAAATGTTGGCGAGCGTTTTGGAGAGGTGGGTAAGCTTGACTACTTGCTTAAGGCTTTTAATTTTACAGCCGATGACATTGCTGCCAAGGCTCAGACTCTTGTAAAGTAATTTTACAAACATATCTAACAAAAGACTGCTGTCTTGTGTCCTAGATTTTTGCTAGAAATTCAGCAGTCTTTTATTATCTTTTGGAAGATTTGCGGCTACTAGATTTGCTAAGTTTTACAAGAGAAGGTTGTTGTTCGTCGTAAGTTTTTTCTTCTATTATGCGTTTTCTAACTGGTTCCATTATCATTAAATTGCGGTCAAAGTGATAATATTCTACGCCATCTTCGTTTGCAATGTAGATTAGCATGTATCTTTTTTGAGGCATAAAAGAGATTGCAAGCACTAAATTAGGTTTCCCACTTTCTTTTGGTGCATTTGTGATAAGGGAAGAAAGAGCTTTTTGCTCGTGCTCTGTCAAATAGTCATTGCGACATACAATAGAAAGTATGCGGTGCCCTGTTGTGCGGTTGTGGACAAGGATATCGGCATTGGCGGTGTATTTTGACTTAGTTGTTGCATGGTAAAGATCTACTGAGTAAGTGGGATTTTCAAGTAAGTCGTGCAAATGAACGGCTAGAGCATGCGTGAGCGTGATGCGATTGCGAGGCCAAGAAAATAGTTCTTTGTCCTTGTTTTCAAGCCTAATTACAGCTTGCGTAAACATGTCAAACGCTTTAATTCTGCTTGATGTGTTCATGCCTTTATGATAACAGCAATTCTTTCTTCTTGCAATTTGGAATAATGGAGGGTGTGGCGGGCAGGAGAACAGGCTGGAGAAAAGTATTTTGCAAAAACCTCCTTGAAGAGCGATTTGCATAGTGCTAAAATGTGTGCTCAAGAGGTAAATACCATGAATTTTGATCAGCGCACTGTAACATGCGGCCAACTTAGAGGCGCGGACGCAGGGAAAACGGTTGTTCTCAACGGGTGGGTACATAGAGATAGAAACCACGGAGCCCTTCATTTTATCAACCTTAGAGATAGGTATGGAATAACCCAAGTGGTCGTTGATGATGATGCCAGTGAAGAGTTACAAAGGGCAGCGTCTGAACTCAAAATGGAGTATTGTATATCTGTTACCGGATTTGTTAGACGTAGACCTGACAATATGGTAAACCACGATATGCCAACAGGAGAGATTGAAGTCAAAGCTCAAAAGATTTCAATTCTTTCGAAATGCGCTACATTGCCATTTGTTATTGATAACGAAAATGCTGTCAATGAAGATTTAAGACTTAAGTACAGGTATTTAGATCTTCGTACTAAAGGCATGCAGGATAGAATTAAACTTAGACATGAGTTTATCAAATCCATTAGAGAATACCTTTATACTGAGGGTTTTTACGAAATAGAGACTCCAACTCTTATTAGGTCTACTCCTGAAGGCGCTAGAGACTTTCTTGTTCCTTCAAGAAAATATGCTGGAAAGTTCTATGCTCTCCCACAAAGTCCACAGCTTTATAAACAGCTTTTAATGGTTGGAGGTTTTGACAAATACTTCCAAATTGCACGTTGTTATAGAGATGAGGATGCAAGAGGAGACAGGCAGCTTGAGTTTACACAGCTTGACGTTGAGATGAGCTTTGTTAAACGTGATGATGTTTTGTCTCTCATGGAAAGACTTTTTTGCCATGTCTTCAAAGAAGTCATGAACTATGAACTGCCGGCTCATTTTAGAAGAATTGATTACTATGATGCAATGAATACTTATGGTTGTGACAAACCTGATTTGAGATTTGGATGCGAGATAAAAGATATCTCTGATATTGTAATGAAGTCTTCTTTTGATGCTTATAAGTCAATTTTGTCAAACAAAGGCTTTGCTAAGGCTATTGTTGCTCCAAAAACAGATGGTTTTGATTTTACTAGAAAGTATCTTGATGATATTGCTTCTACTGCTAAGATTTATGGTGCTCAATTTGTTCCTTTTATAAAGGTTGGTGCAGACAACGCGCTCTCTGGTAGTGCTGCAAAGTTCTTTGTAGGTCTTGAAAACGAGTTGTGCTCATACCTTGGCGCTCATGATGGAGATGTCATTCTTATGGTGGCTCATGAGAATTGGAAGAAGTGTTGTGCGTCTGCCGGTGCTATTAGATCAAGACTTGGAAAAGACCTTGGAATTATTAAGCCTGGTTTTGAGTTCTGTTGGATTGTTGATTTCCCATTGTTTGAATACAACGAGGAAGAAGGGCATTGGGAAGCAGCTCACCACATGTTTAGTATGCCACAAGCTAAATACATTGATACTTTGGAAGAAAACCCTGGAGAAGTTCGTGGTGATTTGTATGACATGGTTGTAAACGGTTACGAATGTGCTTCTGGTTCTATAAGAATTCATGATGTAGAACTTCAAAAGAGAATTTTCCGTATTTGTAATTTCTCTGACGAAGAGGGTGAAAAGAAGTTTGGTTTCTTGCTAAATGCGTTTAAGTTTGGACCACCACCACACGGAGGGATTGCTCCTGGTATTGACCGTATGGTTATGATCATGAGTGAGATGTCTTCAATTAAGGAAGTTATTGCTTTCCCTAAGAACAGTTTTGCTATCTCTCCAATGGATGATTGTCCAAATGATGTTGACCAAAAACAGCTTGACGAACTTCATCTTATTATCAAAAAAGACGAAGAAGATTGACAGCAGAACAAGTAGAAATGTTCAAATTATTTTGACACAGTTCCTAAGTCATAAAAAGGGATGCTAATGGAAAAAGAAAGGCTTGTTGCTCTTTTGAAAAAAGAGATGGTTCCTGCTATGGGTTGTACAGAACCTGCTGCAGCTGCACTAGCGGGAGCTAAAGCTCGAGAGCTTCTTTGTAGTTTTTGTGGGCAAGAAGAGAATTCTCATGGCAGTACAAATGCTTTCAAAGTAGAAAGAGCGCAAGTTTTTGCTTCTAGGGACATTGTTAAGAATGCTATGGGCGTTAGTATTCCTAACTGCGAGCTAAAAGGAGTTTTAGCAGCTGTTGCGTTAGGTCTTTGTGGGGGAGACTCTTCTAAGTCTTTGAGTATTCTTTCAAATGTTTCTCAAAAACAAAAAGAAGAAGCCTCTTTAGTTAATATTGAGCTTGTTTTAGTTGCAAATGTTCCTCCTCTTTTTGTAAGTGTTAAAGTTTTTGGGAAAAGCCCTAATGAAACTCGTTGTCACGAGGCCTTGGCAACGATAGCCGGTGAGCATGATAGGTTCTCTCATCTTGAAAAAGACGGAGTTGTTCTCTTACACCTTCCTTTAGAGAGTGAAAATGCTTCTTCAAATGTTCAAGAGAAAGAAAATGACAAGGACTTTTTGAAAACTCTTAAACTTGATGATATTATTGAATTTGCAAATCATATTTCTTTAAATGATGTTCCATTTGTGTTAGATGCTGTCAAAACTAACCTATATATTGCAAAACATGCCATCAAAGGGGAGTATGGCCTACAAGTTGGAAAAACTACTTTAGAAGATGACATAGACAAAGAACCTACTAGTTTAGCACAAGCTTTTGACGTAGCAGCAAGTTATGCAGCAGCCGGCAGTGATGCAAGAATGAGTGGTTGTTCTATGCCTGTTGTTATAAACAGTGGTAGTGGCAACCAAGGTATTACTGTAACAGTTCCTGTTTATATTGTCTCTAAATATCTTGGTTGTAGTGATGAAAAACTTGCTCGTGCTGTTTGTGTAAGCCAACTTGTAGCATTGTCTCTTACAGCTAGAAAAAACAGGCTTTCTGCTCTTTGTGGTGCGTTTACAGCTTCTATTGGAACTTCTTGTGCTTATGTTTATTTGCTTGGTGGTGACCGCAAGGCTATGGATAGAGCTGTGAACACTATGGTTGGAAACCTTACGGGTATAATATGCGACGGTGCAAAAAATACGTGTGCCTTAAAGATTTATTCTTGCTTGCAAGCATCGGCCTTAAGTGTAAAGCTTTCTCTTAAAGGTTTTGCCCCTGGCCCTGAGTGTGGAATTGTGGGTAGCGATTGTCTTGAAAGCATGGGCCATCTTTCTCGCATTAGCTGTGAGGGCATGGAAGAGACAGATAAAACAATTATGTCCATCATGATGGATAAACAGTGCTAAGAGCAAAAAGCAAGCTAAAAAGAGGAAACTCTAAAAGCCAAAAAGCAAAATTACAGAGCCTCTATCAATGAGCTTAGAATTGGCTCAAAACGTGCTCCATACCAGTGATCTGGGTCTTCTTGTGTGATTTCAATGCATTTTACGGTGTAATCTGCGGCAATTCTTGCAGCTTCAACTGCTGTGTGGTTATGTAACAGTGCTCCTACAAACGAAGATGCATATATGTCGCCAGTTCCATGGCAGCCGTTTTTGATTTTTTTGTGTTTGTAATATGAAACAAGTCCATTGGAAGCGACAACAACGCCAGTGCTTTCTTCATCATAACTTACACCTGTAAGAACAACAGTCCCTGTGCAAAGGGTAGAAAGTTTTGATAAAAGTTCTTTGATATATGCTTCATCATATGTTTCTTTGTATTCAGAATTGGTTAAAAAGCATGCTTCTGTAATGTTTGGAAGGATGATGTCGGCAGTAGAGCACAACTTTTTCATTTCGTTAACAAAAGCTGTGTTAAAACCATAGTATAAAGAGCCGTTATCTGCCATGGCAGGGTCTACGATCTTTAGAGCATTAGATTTCATTAAAGATGATGACATTATGTCCATAACATAAGAGATTTGCTGTGCACTACCAAGATATCCAGTATAAACAGCGTCAAAAGTAATTCCTTCGCTTTTCCAATGGTTTGCAATCAAAGGGATATCTTCTGTTAAGTCTCTAAATGTATAGCCTGTAAAACCTCCTGTATGGGTAGAAAGCACTGCCGATGGAAGAATGGCTGTCTCAAGCCCACAGGCCGATAATATTGGAAGAGCAACAGTGAGAGAGCATTGTCCTACACATGAAATGTCTTGTATTGTTAAAATTCTCTTGTAATCCATGTAAGGCCTCCTTTTTACAACCTACAAAAATTGACAAAGCAAATAATACATACCAAGGACTTTTAATACAACCCATAGAAACAACGCACGTGAAATCTTCCTTTCTGTTTTTGTTTTTACTGTTATGCTTCTTTTGTATATGGTATGTGTATGTCTA
>CAVDPO010000111.1:0-5244 GCA_963610855.1 Segatella copri | reverse complement strand
CCGTAAGGGAAACCAATGTAATCGAAGAAAGTATTGTGATATCTTGCTGTTTCTAAGCCCGGATAGCGAGTAACTCGTATAAAATCAACCCAATCACGGCGGTAAAGAAGTGGCGTTGTTCTTGCAAACTCACAATAAATCTTTAGTGTTCCATCTTCTATGTCATGGGCATAAGAAAGACCAACAACTAAACCAGATGCATCACTTTGGTCATCTGCTTCGTTGGGAGCACGAGCTTGGTCAAGAGTATATTGCCCGTACAATTCAAGTCCAGGGAAGAGAAGAACATTAAGATCGGCATAAGCTATTGCGTTAAACATTCCTCGATTGTTTAAGTTGTGGTATATGAAAGCAGGATTGAAAAATGCAAGATCAAAAACTTCATACTTATACATGACATTTTCACTAATTGTAAAAGAAACTCTGTCACAAATTCTAAACTGTAAAGTATGAATCATGTAAATGCGCCCCTCTGTGCTAGGGTCTTCATAACTATTTACGATAGTATTTAAGAAAATTAAAACAAAATCATACTTAAAATAATTGCTAAACAATGACAGTTTTGCATAATCACTAAATGTATGGTCATCTACAAGCAAATTACCAAAGTTTGCATTGCCAAGACTTAAAACATCACGATTTACAGAAAAATTCCAGGTCTCTCCGCCCAGAGAGAAAACAGCTCTTCTTGGCCATATAAAAGAAAAATGTCTTGTATCTATGAAAAAATTTGATATTGCTTGCTGAGAAAAGAAATGAGATTTACTAACATAATACATTTCTACATCTTTAGCTGTTGGCATTTTATAAGAAGCAATATAGCCATCTTGGGATAGCATCCCGGCATCACTATAAGAACGAAATTCATCAAGCATATCAACACGTCTATATTTGTAGTGAATGTCACTTGTTGTATAAAAATAATCATTACAAGTAAATTCAAAATAAAGGCGCATTAAAGATTTGCGCTCGTCATAGCCACGTTCCCAGTCAGTTTCTGTTGTAAAATCAAGAGAATTAGAATGTAAATATCCCTCAAGTGCAACATTAAAACCAACGTTAAAACTAAAATCTCCAAAATTCCATCTAGCGTAACTTTCCTCTATTTGAGAGAGTATCTTATTGTACAAATTAAGTTTATAACCGCTAAGAGTGCTCTTATCTACTCTTGAAAGAATAAGTTTTGCTTCTGAACTTGACCAAGGCCTGTTAGTAGATGGGCGCACTAGAGAGCACAAGGAATACAAATTGTCCATGTCTTCATATATGGACGAATCAAGCGGGAAAATCACAGCATGAGAGGTTGCACAAAGTACAGCAAACGTACATAAAAGTAAACAAATAGTAGCAATTGTTTTTTTCATCATACAGCAATCATTATATAGTTATCTCAACAGAAAAAGAAACTTACAAAGAGTAAGAAATACCTATTGTAGCTTGTAAGTCTGTCTCGTTTGCACCTTCAACATTTCTTTGGTTTGTTACAATCAAGCAATCAACAATACCGTAAACTTTAAGGTTTCTAAGAATGTTGTATTCACCTGAGAGAGACAAGATAATAGATTTTTCAACAGCATGCTTTTGGATCACTTTATTGGTCGTTGTATCGTAATCTTTACTATCAAATGGATTAAACGTTGTTGGTGTTTTCACATCTGGAGCATCATCATATTCCTTTCTATACCTTCCCCAATTGCTATTTACATTCATAGAACCGCTTACCATGTACATAGCTTCAAATCCAACCTTAAAGACTTCTGGCACTTCATAATTAACTTTTCCGTCAAGAATTATGACATCATTTCCATATGTGTACGTAACAAATTTGTTAATGAGTGTTATTCTATCACAAGAGATTGTTCTAAGAAGCGCATCATACCCATAACCTCTCCTTTTTTCAGCTTCTTCTTCATAACGAAGCCCTCTTATGAAAAGGAATGGATCAGTTTTTGCAAACTCTATACTTCCATAAAGGATGCCATCACTTAAAGTTGTTGAGCCTTTCACACCGCCAAGAAAACCAAAAGCAGCTGGATCTGTTCTTCCTTCTCCTGGGCCTGAAAACTCATCTATAGCAAACTGGCCATAAACATTTATTCCTCTAATTGGAGTATAATTTAACTCAAAAACAAGGAGTGAATTGCCGTTTCCAGCAATGTATTCATTATGCATAAAACCAAATGGATTTATTTGAGCAAGTGAGAATGATTGATCTTTTGTTGACCAATACATGCAAGCTTCATTGATTACAAGCCCTACTTTATTATTAAAGAGATTAAATTCTAATCTATGTGCTACAAGAGCCTTATAGCCATCCAAGCTTTGATACTGGCTTTCTACTGAACCAGTTGCAGGATAAATAGATGCAACAATAGAATATTTGAATTTTTCAAAATAAGTATTAAAGCGTGCAAAAGTTTGTCTAGGGAAAGACGAAGACAACATCATGTTGCCAGTCTCCCCGCCACCCCAAGACAGTTTGTCTCTTCCAACCATAAAGTTCCAGTTATCTCCTCCAAAAGACACAAATGCTCTGTACGGAAAAGTCCAATCAAAGTCAGCAAGGAGGTGATCATCTCCATCATCATCTTTTGGCATTGAGAATAAAACAGCATTTAGAATTGGAATATTAATATTAAAAGTGTTCTTATAAAGGAGATTTTCTCTTCCCTCGTCAGCTAAACCCGTATTATAACCATAGTTATGTTGGAAAGTAGCTTCAAAATAACCGTAGAAATGGTCTGTTGCCCAAGTTTCGTATGTAAATTGGAAAAAAGGTTTTCTTGAAGTAAAACCATGAAACCAGTCTTCTTCATCTTCAAATTCTTTATTTGTATGTAAGTAACCTTCAAGATTAAAATTTGCACCAAAAGATATTCCAAGATTATCGTTGTATTGAAGTTTTGGCTTAGATACTACCATTGAACTTATGTAATCGTAGTATTTTTTTCCAGTATCGTTTAATGAAGCTCTATCAATGCGAGAGAGCATTAATGCCATTTCGTTTTCACTCCATGGACCAGAAGATGACGGAAGCGCTTTGCCCGCCATTATGTAAAGATTTTCCATTGCTTTGTAAACTGGAGAGTCAACAGCAATTATTCTTTGCTGGTTAGAATACCCCCCCCCGGTGGATGCAAAAACCACTACCAAACATACAGCTAAAAGCGCTGTAATGATTGTAATTTTTTTCATTTTCCCCTCCCTGCGTTTCTTGCAATAAACATCCACTCTGCAAAAACAGCCACGTAAAAACAGCCATAAGAACAGCAAAAACCCTTCCTCAAAAGCCTTTTATCCATTTATGAATATTTTTTTACAAGAACCGCTATAAACCTAATAAGGCTCTTTTTTAATCATAACACCACAGTAGCATCTTTACTATGGTTTCTTCTATATTCATACATAAGAATGCCCGCTGCAACAGAGACATTTAGAGAATCAATATGACCTGTCATTGGAATTGATACTATATGGTCACATTTAGAACGCACAAGAGCTCTCATTCCAGAGCCTTCACTTCCCATTACAACTACAGTACGATTTGCAAAATCCATACCATAAGAAGTATCTCCATTCATATCGGCCCCATAAACCCAAAATCCATATTCTTTTAGAATATCAAGCTCTTTAGCTAAATTTGTAACAGTAGCCATGGTAACATACTGCGCTGCTCCAGAAGAAACTCTAATGACAGTCTCATTTGCACTGGCGCTTCTTCGTTCAGGAACAATAATTAAAGAGGCAGAAAACTGGTCAGCACTTCTTAAAATTGCACCAAGATTATGAGGGTCTGTAATCTCATCTAAAGCAAGGACAAGAGCACTCTCGCCGTCTTTGAGACTTGTGCAAAACTCACGAACACTTGTCTCTTTTATTCTTCCACCTTGGCTTGAAGATGCTTTTGCTCCCAAATCCAACACTGCACCCCGGTGGTCACTGTTACCAGCAAGCCTATCCATTTCCAAGTCCGATATTTTCTTTACGGCCGTCTTACCGTTGGCTTTAGCATCTAGTTCTAGTTTTGAGTTTCGCTTATCGCCTCTAAGAAGATACAAAGTAGAGCCTCTAGGAGCACTCTTTAATGCCTCTTCAATTGCGTGTATTCCTGTAATTTTTGCTCCCATAGCGCTTGGTGCTCCTTTTGCTCCCGCAGAGAATTTTACAAAAAGCCTAAAGCCTGTTTTGCAAAACCCTATCTATTTGCTAAATGCTTAATTATTCTCAAATGGCACAGGTGATGGTGTTGAATTTTCTCCCATTGCATCTGAAAGTTCTTTCATAAGCTGTTTTGCTTTCAAATTAAGACGTCTTGGAGTCTCAATTTGGAACTTTATATACATATCGCCCATAGATGAGGAACTTCTAAACCTAGGAAGTCCTTGCCCTTTTACTCTAATAATCTTCCCGTTTTGAACTCCAGAAGGAATACTAACTTTTACAGTTTGTCCCATTAAGTTCTTAACTTCTATATCAAGACCAAGAGCTGCCTGTGTCATTGAAATTGGAATTTGGACAAACAAGTCTTCGTTTTGTCTTACAAAATACTTATGAGGTCTAATATTCACTCTTACATACAAATCACCCGGAGTTGCATTGTTTTGGCCAGCATTACCCATTTGAGGGATAATGATGTCAGCACCATTCTCAATACCAGCAGGGATTTTTACTCTAAGAGTTTGACTCTTACGTACAGTTCCACTTCCTTTACATACAGTGCATGGGTCTGTAATTACAACGCCACGACCACCACAGGTTGGGCATGTTCTTGAAACAGAAAAGAAACCACTTGATTGTCTTACTTGACCCATTCCACCACAAGTTGGACACGTTTTAGAAGATGCAGTACCCTTAGAAGATCCTGTACCATGACAAGCTTCACATGGTACTTGATGATTATAAGTAAGCTCTTTTTTACAATCGCCCATTATATCTTGTAAATCAACTTCAATATTAACTCTTATGCTTTGTCCCACATTTGGATTGTTTTGAGCGCGTGCACGTGAAGAAGAGCCTCCAAAACCAAACAAATCTTCAAATATGCTACTAAAACCACCGGAGAACAAATCACTAAAATCTCTATATGCAGCATTGCCAAAACCTTGCGAGCTATCAACACCAGCAAAACCATAATTATCATAATTTTGACGTTTAGTATCATCAGAAAGAACTTCGTAAGCTTCTGTTGCTTCCTTAAAGCGTTCTTCTGCTGCCTTGTCTCCAGGATTTTTGTCTGGATGGTTC
>CAVDPO010000110.1:0-3553 GCA_963610855.1 Segatella copri | reverse complement strand
TCTCTGTTCGTCTATCGTCTCCGTATTCAGCACAAAGTTCATGAATTTCTTTTTCAACTTCTTGCATGAATTTCACGTTGTCAGAAAGCAAATCTCTAAAGAAAGCAATTTTTACTTCAAGTTCTGCAAGTTCATCAATAATTTCTTGAGTCTCCATGTGGCTTAATCGACCAAGACGCATTTGAATAATTGCTGTTGCTTGTTTATCAGAAAGACCAAATCTAGATTGTAACTTTAGAGAAGCATCATTATTGTCATTTGCCTTTTTAATTATTTCAATGACTTCATCTATATTCTCAAGACCTGTTTTAAGCCCAAGAAGAATATGCTCTCTTTCAAGCGCTTTGTTCAAATCAAAATTTGTTCTTCTTCTAATAACGTCTTTTCTATGCTCCAAATAGCATGAAAGCATATCTTTAAGATTTAAGCATTTAGGACGGCCATCTACAAGAGCTAGGTTGTTAACATTAAAATTACTTTCAAGCTGAGTGTTCCAAAAAAGGTGGTTTACAGCAATCTCTGGAACTGCATCTTTTTTAAGCTCAACAACAAGTCTAATTCCATCTTTGCCTGACTCATCACGAACTTCTGAAACATCTTTTAGAACATCATCTTTTCTTAAAGCTTCAATATGCTTTACGAGCTCGGCCTTGTTGACTTGATAAGGGATTTCTGTAAAAACAATTGCATCATGAGTTTTGTGCTCTTCTATATGGTAGCGACCTCTCATGACAATCTTTCCACGACCAGTCTCAAAAGCATCTCTAATACCTTTAATGCCACATATTTTACCAGCGGTAGGAAAGTCAGGGCCTTTAATATAATTCATTAGCTCTAAAACAGTTATGTCTGGGTTCTCAATAAGAGCACAAAGAGCATCACAAATTTCTCTTAGGTTATGCGGTGCCATGTTGGTTGCCATACCAACAGCAATTCCACTTGTTCCATTAGCTAGTAAGAAAGGGAAACCTGCGGGCAAGACTTCTGGCTCTTTTAAGGATTCATCAAAGTTTGGTACAAAATTGACCGTATCCTTGTCTATATCTGCGAGCATGAGTTCACCCATTTTGCTCATTTTGGCCTCTGTATATCTGTAAGCTGCAGGTGGGTCTCCGTCTATAGAACCAAAGTTTCCTTGCGGTTTAATAACTGGGTATCTCAAAGAGAAGTCTTGAGCAAGACGAACGAGAGCATCATAAACAGAAGCATCTCCATGTGGGTGAAATTTACCAAGAACGTCACCAACTGTTCTAGCGCACTTCTTAAAAGAACCTGTGGATTTAATTCCAAGGTCATACATATCGTAAAGAATTCTTCTATGAACTGGTTTTAAGCCGTCACGGACATCTGGAAGAGCTCTACTGACTATAACAGACATTGCATAGTCTAAGTAGGACTTCTTCATTTCTTCAGAAAGATCCTTTATAAAAACTCTATTTTCACTATTTTCCATACATTTTCTCCAAAGCACTTGCCAAAACTAGGCATCAATTTGTGCATACGTTGCGTTTTTCTCTATAAAATCACGTCGTGGCTCTACTTCTTCGCCCATGAGCATAGAGAAAACTTGGTCCGCCTCTACGGCATCGGCCAAATGAACTTGAGTTATGAAACGAGTATCTGGGTTCATTGTTGTTTCCCAAAGTTGCTCTGGATTCATTTCACCAAGACCTTTATAACGCTGTATTTTCACATTCTTGGAATCGCTTTCCGTCTCACCGTGAGTTGAAAGAATATCGGCCTTCTCGTCATCATCAAAAGCATAATAGTCTTTCCCTTTTATACTGATTTTATAAAGCGGTGGCATAGCAAAGTATACATATCCGGCTTCTATAAGAGGCCTCATATACCTAAAGAAGAATGTAAGAAGAAGTGTCCTAATATGAGAGCCGTCAACATCGGCATCGGCCATAATAATTACTTTGTGGTAGCGTGCTTTTGACGGGTCAAAAGAGGCTCCCAAGCCCGCTCCAATGGAGTCAATTACTGGTTGAAGTTTCTCGTTTCCTTCAACTTTGTCTTCTCGTGTTTTTTCAACATTGAGCATTTTTCCCCACAGCGGAAGAATGGCTTGGGTTCTTCTGTCACGGCCTTGCTTGGCACTACCACCTGCAGAATCTCCCTCTACAATGAAAATTTCGCACAATGACGGGTCTTTTTCAGAACAATCGGAAAGTTTCCCTGGAAGACTAACTCCGCCTTTTTTACGCGCATTTTCGCGTGCCTTCTTAGCTGCAATTCTTGCTTTAGAAGAAGCAATAGTCTTTTCCAATATTGGAATTACCAAACTTGGGTTTTCATCAAAATAATCGTTAAGTTTTTGATAAACAAAACTATAAACAAGCCCTTGGACATAAGAATTGCCCAATTTCATCTTTGTTTGGCCCTCAAATTGAGGATTCGTTATTTTGACAGAAACAACAGCACTAAGGCCTTCGCGGACATCTGAGTTGAAACCTTCTTTGAAATCATCGGACTCAAAAAAAGCCTCTGCATTCTTGCTTTTTCCAACAAATTCTTTCAAGTGTAAAGAAAGCTGGTTTCGTATTGCAGCCACAAGACCGGTTGTAAATCCAATGAGATGTTTACCGCCTTCTCGTGTGTTTATATTGTTTGCAAAAGAGTGGAGGTTCTCGTCAAAACGGTCGTTATATTGCATTGCAAATTCAATAATTGCAGCGCCGTTGTCATTGGCTCTTTCACCTGCAAAATAAATTGGCTCTGTGCCCTCTGGAATGACCTTTTTGTTATTGTTTATAAAACTAACAAAATCTTTAATTCCACCCTCAAAATGGAAAACTTTTTCTTCTGGGTTTTCTTCTCTGTTGTCAACTGCTGTGATTGTAATTCCCTTGTTAAGGAATGCCAGTTCTCTAAAACGCTCACAAAGAATTGAGAAGTTGAAATTATCGCTTTCCATTATGGTAGTATCGGGATGAAATTTAATAATAGTTCCAACTTTGTCAGTTTTGCCAACTTTTTTAACAGGCTCTACAGGGACACCAAAATGATATTCTTGCATGTATTGGTCAGGATTTCTGTTAACAACAGCTTTCAAGTAATCAGACAACGCGTTAACAACACTGACACCTACTCCATGGAGACCTCCAGAAACTTTATAAGCTCCTCCATTGAACTTTCCACCGGCATGCAAGTGACAAAGAGCAACTTCAAGTGTGCTTATTCCTTCTGTTGGGTGAATATCTACAGGTATTCCTCGTCCGTTATCTTCAACTGTAACAATGTTTCCTTTATCAATGGTAACTTTAATTTTATCACAATAACCAGCAACAGCTTCGTCAATTGAGTTATCTACAACCTCATACACAAGGTGATGTAGTCCTTCCGGTCCCGTTGAACCTATATACATTCCAGGTCTTACACGAACAGCCTCAAGTCCTTTAAGAACTTGAATGTTCTCACCTGTATAATGCTCTGATGCATGTGCCATTTCCATGATATCTTCGTTAAGATTATCATTCTTTTCAGACACAACCACCTTTGGATTCATTTTCTCTTCATTCATTGAGTTAAAATCCTTCCTCTATAATTA
>CAVDPO010000109.1:5972-9439 GCA_963610855.1 Segatella copri | reverse complement strand
AAATCTTAGAAGATGTATCTTTTTTAATATCTTTATTTTCTACTACAGCAAGATTTGTGTCTGGCATCTCAAGCCTCCTCTACAATAAATTTAGAATCGGTATATATGCAAATTGAGCTTGCAATTTCCAAAGACTTCAAAGCAATTTCTTTGGCACTAAGATTTGGACATCCCTCCAAATATGCACGGGCTGCCGCTACAGCATAATTGCCACCACTGCCAATACCTATAGCATCATATTCTGGCTCAAGGACATCTCCAGTACCACTTACAAGGAAAATTCTTTTGCCATCACTTGCAAGCATTAAAGCTTCAAGTTTCCTTAAATTACGATCCATTCGCCACTCTTTTGCAAGATTTACAGCAGCCCTCTCTAAATCACCATTTACTTGTGAAAGTTTTTGCTCAAACAGTTCAAAAAGAGTAAAAGCATCAGCAGTACCGCCTGCAAAACCAATAATTATCTTATCTTGAAAAATACGCCTAACTTTTCTGGCATTACCTTTCATTATTGTATCGCCATTTGTAACTTGCCCATCACCAGCAATTGCAACTTTTCCATCTTTTTTAACAGCAATTATCGTTGTTCCTCTAAAACTCATTCTTCTTTCCTCCCGTGGGGATGTTTGCTTCTATACACTTCTTCCAACCTTTTTCCAGTTACATGCGTATATATTTGAGTTGTTCCAACACTTTCATGACCAAGCAAAACTTGCACGACTCTAATATCCAAATCGTTATCAAGAAGATGCGTGGCAAATGAATGCCTGAAAACATGAGGAGTAAACTTTTTTGTAAGTCCAAGCATTACTCCGTATTTGTCAAAGATACTATGTACAGTCGAAACTGGCAAATGCTTTCCTTTGGAATTTATAAGCAAAAAGTCCTCACCTATTATTCCATTTTTCTCAAGAACTTCATCTCTTTGAACCAAATATGACTTAATAAGCTCAACTGTATGGGGCGTGAGAAAAACATAGCGCTGCTTGGAGCCTTTACCTGTTACAAGGATTTTTCTCTCTTCTAGGCTCACATCTTTGAGCTGCATATTAAGCACTTCACTCAAACGACAACCTGTAGAATAAAAAATATTGAACATTGTTACTTCTAGTAGCGATTTATAATCACTTATTGGGTAATTCAAAATCCTCTCAACTTCTTCTTTTGAAAGAACCGTTGGAATCTTTTGCTGTTTTTTAGCTCCTTTTACTCTCTTAAACGGCTGGACACTCATAACGCCAGCTTCACACAAGTTGTGAAAGAAAGACCTATTTGAGCTTAAAATCCTGTTAATTGTTGCAGGACTTAAGTTTTCATCATATAAGCTAGACACAAAACTCCTAGCATCTTCAAAAACCATATCACCAACATAAAGATTTCTACGACTCATATACTCATCTAGTCTTTTTAAGTCATGAGCATAAGAAATTATAGTTTTGTCAGAATATCCCTGAACTTTCTCAAGATAAGATAGAAATTCATCTATAAGAGCATGATTTTTGGCTTGAATTTCAAGGCTATCAAGTCTATCTATGCTATCGTTTTCTAAATTTTTACGCATATCTTGATTATATCATTTGTCAACAATGTCAACAACGTACAGCCTATCACCAAATCTAAATGGACCATACTCGTTTACTTTGTTAATATCTCCAAATTTGTTAATACCTCCAAGTTTATTAATACCTCCAAGTTTATTAATATCTCCAAGCGAAAAAGCCTTATACTTTTTTGTCTCTAAAGAAGTCTCACACATCTCGCTCAAAGATGAAATAACAGGGGCTCCATCATAAAACAGTTTTGAACTTCCCATTCTCTTGTAACTATTACCAACACCCTCTTTTGCAACATAAACATCCTTTCCCATAGACAAAGCATAATCACAAGTTATGAGCGAACCAGATTTCTCAGGAGCTTGAACCACAATCAAAGCATACGAATATGCAGCAATAATCATGTTTCTAGAAACAAAATTGCTCTTGTAAGATGGGCAACTTGGATAAAAGCGGCTTAGCACGCAGCCTCCTTTCTCTACAATTTCTTTCCTAAGTCTATACGTCAAAGAAGGATACTCTATGGCATGGCCACAAGCCAAAACTCCAACACAAGGACCACCAAAAGCAAGAGAACCCCTCATTGCAGCCTGGTCAATTCCTTCTGCAAAGCCCGATACTACTGTCATATTCTCTACCGCAGTCTCTAAACCAAGCATAAAAGCTTTATGAAGAGCGTCATAATCAGGAGCCCTTGTTCCTATAATTCCAAGACTATTGTTTTGCAAAGCCAATAGAGAACCCCTACCTAAAAGAAAAAACGGCAAATGTCTAGAAAGCCCATCAAAAGATGGAAAACCTTTTTCTCCATATTCAATATAAAAGTTAAAATCATCACTTTCTAACCAAGAAATAATCTCATAAGTCTCTTTATTGTGAATCTTAAAACCTTTAATCGTACGTTCTAAACAAGATAAATCTTTGCCACTATCAATAAGAATTTTTCTTTCTTCTAACGAAAGATGGTCGTTAAGACCAATAGAAATTCTCCTTAAAAATTCTTTTTCTGGCAAATTAAAAAGAACCATACAGTTCCCCCCTTTTAGGCAAGTAAAATATTTGTAAAGGCTACTTTTATAAATACAAAAAAAACTCTTTTTCATTCACAACCACTTGTAGTAATGAGAAATTCCCTATATTGTTCGAGAATATGACAGCAAAGGATAAGATAGAAACCACCAAGAAAAACATTGACTGGCGTATTCTTAACTGGATAAAAGAAAAAACACATTGTGCATTTCTTGATATTCTAATGCCCAAAATAACAGCATTAGGAAGCGGAGGTGCAGTTTGGCTCTTGTTTACATTTATTTTTCTATGCACAAAAAAATATAGAATATACGGACTTCTCATACCTGTAGGATTAGGAGTAGCCTCTTTTTTTGGCGAATTTTTGTTAAAGCACTTCGTTAAACGAAATCGCCCATGCAATGTAAATCAAGATATATTTTTACTTGTAAAATACCCAAAAGACACGTCATTCCCATCTAGTCATACACTTACATCTGTGACATCTGCAATAATTATTTTGCATGCATCTCCAGTTTTAGGCTCTATAGCACTTGTAATTGCACTACTTATTGCATTTTCTAGATTGTACTTGTATGTACACTACCCAAGTGATGTCTTTGTAGCAATTATCCTTGGTTTTATCTTTGGAGAATTTGTGTTCAAAATTGCAGCTTTATTTCTAAATCTTTAAGGTTCTTGCACTTAAGAAGTTCTTTTAACTTATTTCTTTATCTCATCATGTCCCAATTCTGGGTGTGCTTTGTCAAACGCTTTCAATAAATCATTAGTATCAATATGAGTATAAATCTCAGTAGTACGAATGTCTTTATGTCCTAAAAGCTCTTGAACAGACCTCAAATCTGCACCTCGTTGAAGCAAATGAGTTGCAAAACTATGCCGTAA
>CAVDPO010000109.1:501-5962 GCA_963610855.1 Segatella copri | reverse complement strand
AAGTATGAACTTTGGAATAAACACCGGCTTTTTCACAATAAATTTTTAGCCTATTCCAAATTTCTTGCCTTGTAATAGCATCATTTTGCCTATCAACAAACATATATGGAGACTTACGCTTACCAAGAATTGATACACGAGACCCTTTCATATAAGAAGTAATCCACAAGATAGCAACATCACCAACAGGAATCATTCTCTCCTTGTTGCCTTTCCCAAGTACAATAATTCTCTTCTCTTCAGGATAAAACTTATTTACTTTCAAATTTGCACACTCACTTACTCTAAGACCACAAGAATAAACAAGCTCAAACATTGTCCTGTCTCTAAAGCCAATGTCTGTTGAAGTATCAATAACATTTAATATTTTATCAACTGAGTTGTAATCAATAACTTTAGGAAGATTTTTTGGCTCTTTTGTATTTGGGATTAACTCTGTTGGATCATCTTCTCTTATGCGATTGTTCATAAGAAACAAAAAGAACATTCTTAAAGATGTGATTATTTTAGACATAGTGCGAGAAGACAAAGCCTTACTTTGACCGCCATCAGCTGACCTCCAAATAAGAAATTCACGTATTTGTAAAGTATTTACAGTCTTATACGAGAGGCCTTCTTCTTCTAAAAAATCTAAAAAGCATGCTATCTCGCGTCTATAACAATCTCTTGTAGCGCTAGATGCATGCCTTTCAATTAATAAACTTTCACAAAAGTCATCAAGAATTTCATTATCAAAACGAGAATTCATTACTTGTTATCATCATCCTGTTTTTGATATCTCAAAATTGCAGGGAACGAATAATCATTTGAACCTGAATTTTGAGACTGTCTTCTTCCTAACTGTTGTTGTAAATCTTGCCATCTATTAACAGAAATAACCTCTTCTGGCTTTCTTTGAGCCTTGTCTGGAGTTGTTCCTGCTTGGCCTAAAGAGCCTTGGCTTGGCTGAGAAATCTTGTTGTCAGAAGAATTTAAGAATTGGTCAAAACGTTTTTTAGGTTTTTCAAATTCTGGGATATCAACACTGACTGTTTCTCTTTCAAATCCAGTAGCAACAACAGTAACTTTTACTTTGTCTCCTAAATCTGGGTTATATGCTTGACCTGCAATAATTAAAGCATCTTGGTCGCAGTTTTCAGTTATCATCTCAACAACATCTTGATACTCTTGCAATGTAAGACCATCACTTGCTGTAAGGTTAACAAGAACACTCTTTGCACCATCAATCTTTGCATTTTCAAGAAGAGGATTGTTAATAGCTTGTCTTGCTGCATCAACAGCTCTATTTGCACCTTCTCCAAGACCAATACCCATAATGGCATCACCCTTGCCTTTCATAACAGTTCTAACATCAGCAAAGTCAATGTTTATTTCTCCCGGCTCTGTTATGAGCTCAGAAATACCTTGAACGCCTTGTCGTAAGACGTCATCGGCCATTAAGAAAGCTTGTTTAATTGGAGTGTTATTTTCAGCAACTTTAAGGAGATACTGGTTTGGAATTAAAATTAAGGTATCGACCTGCTTTCTAAGTCTTTCAATACCGTCATTTGCAAATTGCAATTTCTTTCTTCCTTCAAAAGCAAAAGGTGTAGTCACAACCGCAACAGTGAGGATATTCATTCCTTTAGCAATCTCTGCAACAACAGGAGCAGCACCTGTGCCGGTTCCACCACCCATACCAGCTGTAATAAACACCATATCTGTGCCATCAAGAAGACTTCTAATCTCATCTTTGCTTTCTTCTGCTGCTTTTTGTCCCATCTCTGGAATACCACCAGCTCCAAGACCACCAGTAAGTTCTTTTCCAATAGGGATTCTTACTTGGGCATTAGAACGTTGCAAAGCTTGGACATCTGTATTCATTGCCACAAAAGTAACTTTTTTTAGACCACTTGCAATCATTCTGTTTACAGCGTTACCACCAGCACCACCAACGCCAAGTACTTTGATATCGGTAGGGGGTGTTTGTTCGTCGTGCAACAAATCTTCAATTATGCCAAAATCCATGTTAAATCCTCTTGCAATAATATTGCTAAACTATCGTCTTAAAGAAACCTGCTATTTTACCAAACAAGCCTTCTTTTTTATTTTTTGTTCTTTTTTCTTGTTTTACTCTACTTCCACCAGCATTTGTAGCTTTGCGGGCCTCTGTCTTCAAAAGTCCAAGCACTGTCGTATATTTGGGATTTATGTAAGACCTATCAAGACCAGAAAGCGCCTCTGGAAAACCAATCCTAGCCTGCATTCTAAATATCTCAGAAGCAAGTTCTGTAACACCAGAAAGAAGAGAACCACCGCCAACAAGAACAACTCCACCACCAAATGTTCCTTGAGAAAGCTTGCTATCTAAATCTTTCTTTAGCATTGAGAAGATTTCTGCCATTCTTGGCTCAATTATCTTACAAAGCTCTCTCTTTGGCATTTGAATTGGAGGAAGCCCACCAACTTGTGGAATAATTATTTTTTCATCTGGAGAAACAGATGGAATATAGCAACAACCGCTTTCAACTTTGACTTGCTCAGCGACCATCTTTGGCTTATTGAGAATATAAGCAATATCATTAGTAACACTGCTAGAGCCCAAATCTACACCACCAACATAGAAAGGAGAACCATTTTGGTAGACAATCATATTTGTTGTACTACCACCTATATTGATAAGAATTGTACCCATTTCTTTTTCATCAGCACTCAAGACAACATCGGCATCTGCAAGTTGTGAAAGAATAATTCTAGATGAGTTAATTCCAGCTCGCTGCAAAGTTCTTCTAGTATTTGAGCAATTGCTTGCTGAGCCAGTTACAATAAGCACACGACTTTCAAGCCTGTGACCTGTCATATCAACAGGATCTTTTATTCCGCTTTTTCCATCTACAGAGAAATCTTGAACAAGAGTATGAAGAATCTCTCTGTCAGTAGGAAGTTCAAAAGCTCTTGCGACTTCTAAAGAGTGGTATATATCGTTTGAAGATATTTCAAGGTCTTTCGTATTTATTCCAACAACACCTTGGGAGGGATATCCAGCAATGGAGGCACCTCCAACTCCAGTAATTACACTCTGAACTTCTACGCCTGCTTGCAATTCAGCTTCTTGGATAACAGAGGAGATAGTTTTTAAGGTCTGTTCTATATTAACAACAACGCCAGATCTAACACCTTCACTAGGTCGTTCGCATATACTGTCAACCATAAGTTGACCTTCTTTTGAAAGAGAGCCAACCACAGCCCTGACCCAAGATGAGCCTATATCTAAGCCCATAAGTATCTTCTCAGAAGCCACCGTACGTCCTCCTAAGTCCTTTTGACCAAAGTATTAGCATACAAGTCAAAAATGACAACATTGCCATTTACGGTTGACTGGTCCCTAATTACAGCCAATGCTTCATCAAGACGTTGGGTGCTCACTAGCTCGCGAACATAGAGCTGAGAATTACAAGACGGTAGCCACAGGACAAGTCTTCCAAAATCGCTACCGTTATTATTATCGTATTTAATACTTGTTATCAAGTTGTTTGAACTCAAATGTTCCACTAGTGGAATCATTTGAAAAAACCCTGTATCACTGCCCCATTTTAGTATCATTTGAGCATAAGCAGGATTAAGTTCTACCACTGGAAGACTATCAAAATCTTTCCATGTTTGTTCTTCTACGGAGACAAGTTTTCCATCATCAACCACAAAATAAGAAAGCTTTTGCTCTTCATCTTGGCAAAATGCTTTGATGCTATAATTTGAGTAATGCAATACTATCATTACACGGTTGGGATAATAGCGCTTAACTTCAACCGCTTCCATACCAGAGAATGCAGACAATTTCTTCTTTAGACTTGAAGTGTTAATTTCAAGTATATTCATACCCTTTAAGGGATTAATTACTCTCTCAATATCAGAATTAATGCTTGATACAGGCCCATCAATAGTAATTTCTATGTCTGTAACGTTAAAATAAGAAAGATTGCGTAGCGCTACATATATACCTAAACACAAAAGAAAAAAGAGAAGAATTATTATTGAAAACTCAAGCTTTTTTCTAGAAATCATATCCTATTTTGTCTTATCACAAACCCTCAAATTCTTATAAAGCATTCAAACATTCTCAAAATCGTACTTTTCAGGGAACATAAGCTCGTCTTGAATTGTCTCAACAGCCTTGGCACTTTCACTATTTCTTTGACATGCAGCTTTATAAATAAGGCCACAACAAAGCATTACAGGCACTATTTCAAGCCCATAAGAAAAGAAAGGAAGCGACAAACCTTCACCAGGAATACAATCAAGTAACCAAGCAATGTTAATGATTGCTTGCCATAGAAGTATCGTTGTACAACCAAGCGCAAGATTGGAATAAAAATTATTTTGATTCCTCAGTGCTTTAGTTATACGATAGCCTATAAAACCAAGAAAGATAAACATAAAAATAAGCACAATAGCGCCAATAAAACCTACTTCTTCACAAATGTTGGCAAAAACACACTTTCCAGCTAAGTCAACAATCTCACCAGTTTTATGTTCCCCCATTCCCAATCCTTTTCCAAACCATGCACCACTTGAAATAGCTTCTCTTATTGCAGAGCTTTGCATAATTTGTTCATTTGAAACTGTGTTAGGAACAAAAAATCTTGCTACAGATAACAACATATTTGACTTTGTGAGAATTATTGCAAGAACAGGGACAAGTATATATAGCACAAGAATAATCATGCCAAAGACACCAACTCCGCCACCTATAAACATCACAGCACTAATGCCTGCAAACAAAAGTGCATAAGAAAAATTTTTTTGTAGCATTAAAAGAACAAGCACTATAAGACAGCCAAGCCCTGGAACTACTAATTGTCTTAATTTTGTAATTGAATTATCTCTATTTGAAAAATAAAGAGACATGTACATTACCGCTGAGACAAATAAAAATCCTACTGTATCAGATGACAATAAAATCTCTTTTTTCAATATAACATCAAAGAATAAAATCCCAATACATGTTAAAAGAAAAATAGGAGAAATTATTTTTATAAGTGTTGTTGGAAATATATTTACTAGAACAAACAACAATATCCCAACGGTTAGGTATATGCATTGATTTACAAGATAATAATAGTGATTTAGGCCACACTTTACAGCAATAGGGAAACTTGCAGAATACACGCACACTAAGCCCAAAAGAGAGAATATGCACACAAGACAAATTAGAACAAAAGAGTTTTTGACACTAGCTCCTTGTTTTGTTTTAATTCTATGTTCTTTTTGGACCTCTCCCATGAAATTCCAATCATCATAACCAGCTCTGCCCATTGTAACACCTCATGAAGTTCATTACCTCTCAGTTTGCACATTAGAACTTGCAACAGCACTAGTAGAGTTCTCTCCTCCAATTTGCCTGAACACAATATTACGTTCATTTGATTGTTCAATTAAGTACTCAGGTGTCATCTTAGAAGCAATTGATGCAGTCAAAATCATC
>CAVDPO010000109.1:0-491 GCA_963610855.1 Segatella copri | reverse complement strand
TTTTCTTTAAGAAGAGTCTCGCTCTCAGAAAGACTTTTTCTAAGCTGAGAATTTGTAGCAGACTGCCAAATAGGAACTAAAAGGCACATACTAATGAGAAAAATCAAAAATATAATTGATGACTTACTAAAAAAACTACTACTGTTAAAACTTTTACTGTCACTACTTCTTTTCATGCCTTTACTCCTTATCTTGTGATTTGTATTTATTTATTTTTCCCTTTTCCGTTCTGAGTTGTTCTAATTTCTCAACAACTCTAAATTTTGCACTTCTCGATGGAGGATTTTCCTCACATTCCTGTTTTGATGGCTCAACTGGCTTTTTTGTAAGAATTTCAAGCTCTTGCCAATGATTTTTGAAAAACCATTTAACAGGTCTATCTTCTAAAGAATGAAATGTAATTACACCAAGCCTTCCACCTGATCTTAATGCCTTAACAGCACCTTCCAAAGCAGGCACAATTCTATCAAGTTCTCCATTGACTTCTATTC
>CAVDPO010000108.1:505-3420 GCA_963610855.1 Segatella copri | reverse complement strand
ATGTTACAGAATTTGCCAAAAACCTTGATGGTAAGCTTCTTAATAGTTCTTCTGCTGTTTGGAAAGGTGTTTGTGACGGTGAGTATGCTGTTGGCTGTACTTATGAAGAAGTTTCATTCCAAGCTGTTAAAGACGGCTATCCAGTAAAGATTGTTTACTGTGAAGAGGGTGCTTACGGTGAGTGCACAACTGTTGCAATCGTAAATGGTGCTAAGAACGAAGATAATGCAAAGAAGTTTGTTGACTTCCTTACAAGCCTTGATATTCAACAGCTTTTCTGCGACCAGTTAAATATTCGTGGTATTAGATCTGACCTTGCATTCTCTGATGCTCTTCCAGATACAGCTACTATTTCTCTTACAGAGGGAGACAGCGTTTTGGCATCAGCTAACAAGAAAGCATGGCTTAGCAAGTTCATGGATATTTGGACATCTGTTGCAAATTAATTTTACGAGGTTTTTGCAAAAACCTCGTACAAACGTAGTTTTTTATAGGTGGGCTTTCAGGTTTTCATGCGAGAATTTGAGAGCTCATCTTAAAAGTAATTAATCTTTACCAGTGGAGTTTTTAATGAGCAAGGATATTATCATCGAGCATTCTGTTAAAAGGTATGGCAACATTACAATTATTCCAGATCTTTCTGCTGAAATTCACAACAGTGAACTTTTTACCTTACTAGGGCCAAGTGGTTGTGGAAAGACAACATTACTTAGAATGATTGCAGGTTTTAATTCTATAGAAGGCGGAACAATTAGTTTTAGTGGACAAGTTATAAATAACATTCCAGCACACAAAAGAAACATTGGCATGGTTTTCCAAGACTATGCAATTTTTCCGCACCTTACCGTTGAACAGAACATTCGATACGGCCTAAAAGAGCATAAGGTTCCAAAAGAAGAGGCTAATGAAAGAGTTGAATCTATAATGAAACTCACAAAAATTGATGTTTATAGAGATCGTCTTCCTGAAAACCTTTCTGGTGGTCAGCAACAGCGTGTGGCGTTGGCTCGTGCCATTGCCATTCATCCTGATGTTCTTCTCATGGATGAACCTTTGTGTAACTTGGATGCAAAACTTCGTGTTGAGATGAGGGGAGTCATTAGAGATATCCAAAAAGAAATTGGTATTACCACTGTTTACGTAACGCACGATCAGGAAGAAGCACTTGCTATTTCTGACCGCATTGCTGTTATGAATAAGGGCGAAATCCAGCAAATTGCATCTCCTCACACAATATACACACGTCCTTACAACCTCTTTGTTGCCGATTTCATAGGTCACTCTGGTTTCGTAAAAGCAAAACTTAAGGGCACTGGAGATGTTCGCACTTTGGACTTTGGAAACGGATACTGCGTAAGCATGGACAATATTAAGGCCAATATCCCTGAGTGTGACGTTGTTGTTGGTATTCGTCCAGAGGAGTTTTGTGTTAGCAAAGATCCTTCTTGTGGTTTTAAGGCTCATATTTGTAAGTCAACATACCTTGGTAAGTACATTATCTACTTTGTAGAACTTCAAGATGTCGAGCGTTTTGAAGGCGATTTTGAAAGCGAAGAGTTGTTTGAGATTTCTCAAGATTTGGGTACTGCTACAAATCTTCTTGAAGTTGGAGATGATGTCTCATTTGAGGTATACCCTCATAAAATTAATGTGTTTGATGCTGTAACTGGGATATCGTTAATAGAGGGAACTAAACATGAAGAGTAGTTCAGTTTCATTGAAAAATTCAAGTTTCAAAGACAAGTTTTGTGCTTGGGCACAAGGTATAAACTTTTGGAGCATTGTGACTCTTGTTGTTTTTGTTCTCTTTGCTCTGTTTCTTGTTTACCCATTATTCAAGCTTTTGATTTCTGGGTTCAAAGATGCAGAAACAGGAGCCTGGACATTAAACAATTTTAAGACTTTCTTTAGTAAAAAATACTATACAAATGCTATATGGCATTCTCTTGCTATTGGTGTTGGTGTAACTTTAATTACGGTAGTACTAGGCACTTTGCTTGCTTATATTCTTACTTTCTATGAGATTAAGGGTAAAAAAATTTTACAAGTTCTTATCATATTCTCAATGATGTCTCCATCTTTTATTGGTGCGTACTCCTGGGTCATTTTGTTGGGAAGAAGTGGTCTTGTAACTCAGTTTTTTGCAAATAAAATGGGCGTTTCTATGCCTACAATCTATGGTTTGGGAGGTATTATTTTAGTCCTTGTTCTAAAGATGTATTCAAATATTTATTTGTATGTCTCTGGAGCAATGAAGAAAATTGATACGTCTCTGTTGGAAGCTTCTCGTAGCCTTGGATGTAGCCCAATGAGAAATATTGTGAAAATGATAGTTCCTTTGGTTCTTCCTACGATACTTGCCGCAGCTCTTATGGTCTTTATGACTTCTATTGCAGACTTTGGAACAGCTATGCTAATTGGAGAAGGCTATAGAGTTCTTCCTGTTCTTATTTATCGTGCATTCATGGGTGAAAATGGCAGTGATGCAAACTTTGCAGCAGCTATTGCTTTAATTATGGTAACTCTTACTGCTGTTTTGTACTTCATTCAAAAGTTCATCATTAACAAAAAATCATTTAGGATGCGTTCTGTCAAAAGGATTGTTCCTAGAAAGATAACAGGAGTCAAGGGTGTTCTTGCATACATTTATTCTTACCTTTTGGTAGGAATTTCTGTCATTCCTCAATTTACTGTTATTTATACAGCATTTCTTAAAACGCAAGGTACAAGGTTTCTTTCTTCTTTCTCACTTGAAAGTTTCTCAAAAATGAAATCTACAATCTTAAAAAGTGCTGCGCATACATATTCTTATGGCATTATTGCTATAGCTTTTATTGTTATAATTGCTGTTTTTGTTGCATATCTTTCTGTGCGCAAAAGAAATGCGCTTACTTCAACTTTGGATATTGTAACAG
>CAVDPO010000108.1:0-495 GCA_963610855.1 Segatella copri | reverse complement strand
TTGTAACAGTCTTCCCTTATATTATTTCAGGGTCAATCTTGGGTATTATGTTGCTTCTTTGTTTCAACAAAAAGCCTTTAGTTTTAAGTGGAACGGCAGCAATTATCATTATTGCTTTTATTATTAGGCGTTTACCTCATACTTTACGTTCTAGTGTTGCTATTTTGTATCAAATTAGTCCAAACACTGAAGAAGCTGCTATAAGTTTAGGTTCTTCTCCTCAAAAAGCGTTTTTTAAGGTAACATTTAGATTAATGTTATCTGGTGTTCTCACTGGAGCAATATTGAGTTGGGTAACTGTTATAAATGAGCTAAGTGCATCGCTTATTCTATATACAGGAAGAACAAAGACGTTGTCTGTTGCTGTTTATGAACAAGTTACTAGAGGAAACTATGGAAATGCTGCTGCTATAGCGTCTGTTCTTATGCTATCTACAGCGCTTTCAATGATAGTTTTCCTTATTTCTACAAGAAAAAAAGAGTTCTCCCTGTAAG
>CAVDPO010000107.1:0-2508 GCA_963610855.1 Segatella copri | reverse complement strand
ACGAATTTCTGTTCTCATATAAATTCTAAGTTTTGCATCCAAGTTTGAAAGTGGTTCATCCATAAGTAAAAGAGCAGGGTCCATTACAATAACACGAGCAAGTGCAACTCTTTGTTGTTCTCCGCCAGAGAGCTCATTTGGATACTTGTTTTCAGTTCCACTTAAGTTGACTTTTTCAAGAGCTTCTTTAACTTTTCTCTTGATATCCTCGTCTTTTTCCTTTCTTGCTTTAAGACCATACGCAACATTGTTATAAATTGACATGTGAGGAAAGAGCGCATAGTTTTGGAATACAAACCCAATTCCTCTTTTATTAACAGGAACATTGGTCATGTCTTTGCCACCAAAGGTTATGCTACCTTCTGTAGGTCTCTCAAATCCTGCAATCATTCTTAATGTTGTTGTTTTTCCACAGCCAGAAGGGCCTAGGAATGTTACAAGTTCGCCCTTTTTGACAACGAGTGTTGTATCGTCGACAGCTACGAGTTTTTTCCCATCTTTTTCAAATACTTTTTTTACATTTTTTAATTCAAGTGCTATTTCATTCATAATTATTTCTTCTTTTCAGTTGTAGAGCTAAATTGCTTTGTGTAAAGATTCATCGCAAGGCCAATAAGCGCATCTGCGACAAAGACAAAAACGATTAAAACGATAGAGAATGCACATGCTTGTGGAAATTGAAGCTCTGTCATACTCTCCAGTATTCGAGTAGTAAGCAGTGTCCATCGTGCTGAAACAAGGAAAATTGTTGCACTAATGGCTGTCATACTGTGAATAAAGAGATACCTCATTCCTGTTAAAACAGCAGGAATAATGAGTGGTATCGTTACCTTTGTAAAGGTTCTCACAGAAGATGCTCCCAAACTTTCTGATGCCTCTTCTATAGATGGATCTATTTGTTTTAATGATGCCATGACAGATCTTATTCCAGTTGCGTAATATCTAAAGACATAGGCAGCAACAAGAATAGTTAGAGTTCCTGTTAATACTATTGGCTTCTTATTGAAAGCTATGATGTAGGCAATACCAACAACAGTTCCAGGCAGAGCATAGTTTAGCATTGCTGAGAAGTCTAAAAATCCTTTAAGTGGGAAATTTTTTCTTTGAACAATATAACCTATTACAACTCCTAAAACTCCACCAATTATGGTTGAAAGGCTTGCTATTTTTAATGTATCTAAGATAGCTTTTTTCCCACTCTTAAAGACATAAGCGTAGTGATCCCATGTGATTGTTTCGTTTATACCCCAAACTTTAACAAGTGAACCTTTGAGAATTATATAGTAGAGATAAATGACAAAAATCAAAACAGTTATGGAAACAACATAGCAAATAATTTTGACAGCTATAGGCAGTGGGCTGAATACAGATTGATGTCCACTTTTACCTGATACTGTTACATAATTCTTTTTGCCTACAAGAAATTGTTGGAAGAAGAATACCAAAACAGCAGGCACTAACAACAAGAGAGATAGTGCAGAGCCTCCATTGATATCAAATTTACCTGTAATTTGAAGATATGCTTGAGTTGGTAGCACTGGAAAGGTGTGGCTCCCAAGAATAAGAGGAGTTGCAAAGTCTGCTAGTGACGATCCAAAGAGCAATAGGAATGAATTAGCTACAGCTGGCATACTTAGAGGGAATGTCACAGTGTTCAAAATTCTACTGTTTTTTGCCCCCAATGAAAGTGCTGCATCGTCTAAGCTAGAACTCATTGTATTGAGAATTGCAGAAATAACCATGTATGAAACAGGGAAATAAGTCAGTGTTTCTGCAATAAATGTTCCAGTAAATCCATAAATATTAAAGTTGGATATATTTAATAACTTTAATATTGTTCCATTTGGTCCCAGTGCCATCGATAATGATATTGAAGACGTAAATGGAGGGGATATAAGAGGCAATATTGTAATTGCGTTAATAATTACCTTTAGAGGTTTAGGCATATTCATGCGGTTTACAAAGAGGGCAAGAATATAGCCTAGTATTGTTCCTGCAATAGCCACAAAGACTGCAAGGTATAAAGAATTCCAAAGGCTTTTAAGTGTATCTTTACTCAAATAATTCTTTTTCAGCATTTCAACAGAGAGATGTCCTTTGGTAAAGAATGCAGAAATAAGAAGTTTTATAATTGGATAAAAGATAAAGAGTGCAAAGCATAACCAAATTATGACAAGTGCACAAAAAAGGGTGGGATCACGTTTTATGAGCACCGCTTTCTTAGGACTCTTAAAAGTATTATTGTTCATTAAAGCTCCATAAAGAAGGGGAGGTTTGTCCTCCCCTTAATAGAAGGTCATTTAACTTTTAGTTTGTAATGACTTCGTTTTCCCATCTTTCGATGAATCTTGCACGGTTTTCACCTTTCCAAATTGAAGAAGATTCAATGAGAGGAATTTTTGACATATCGAGAGCCTCTAGTTTTACTTCTACATCTGGTCTAGTTGGAACATAACAAATGTTGTTTTCCATCATGAACTGGCCAAGAGCCTTACTTGAAGCCCAATC
>CAVDPO010000106.1:0-9502 GCA_963610855.1 Segatella copri | reverse complement strand
CATTGAAGAAGAGCGCCGTATTTGCTATGTGGCTATGACTCGTGCAAAGAAAGAGCTGTATCTATTTTGCGCTTCTATGCGTATGAAATGGGGTAATATGCAAAGTGAAACTCCAAGCATGTTCCTTTCTGAAATTGCTTGCGACCACGTGGATGTCATTGATTTGCGAACTACACGTTCAAAACAGGTTGGGTTTGGAGGTTTTGGATTTGGCACTTGGCAAGACAAAGATTCTGACTCTAACAGCTATTTCAATTCTTTTAAGGCCAATAGTAATGTCTTCTCGTCTTATAATAACTATTCTAAATACAGCAAGTATTGTACAAAACCAAGTGGGTCAAAGCCATCTGATGCAAGTAAATACAACATAAGAAATAAAAATAATGCATTAAAAAATAATACTAATGCAAAACCAAGTGCTGTACTTGTTAAAAAGAGCTCACAAAAGACTACAACGCAAAAAACAAATGTAGAATTTAATGTTGGCGATAGAATTCGAAGTCAATTTTTTGGGGATGGTACAATAACAGCTAAAAGACAGTCTGCCGGCCGTGAAGTTATAGATGTTACTTTTGACAGTGGTCGCCAAGGCTCTTTTGCAACAGTGACCGCAACATTTGAGAAGATATAGCTTGTGTCATAAATGCAACTGGGTACTAGACATAAAAGGTCATTAAAAGATATTATGCTCTTTGTGCGCTGTTTTTGTGTTTTACACTTAGGGAACTCAAACCCCTTTCCCACGGGGTTCCAAAGTGAAGAAACTACGAAGACAGGTTGCTTGACCTAGAGACTGCTCATCAAAGGGTTTTGAAACAGCACAAAACATTACTACTTATTGTACAGGTGTTTATAATGAAGACAATTTTTGTAAAACCGCTGACAATGGAGAAAAAGTGGTACTTAATTGACGCAGAAGGCAAAGAACTTGGTCGCGTTGCTGTTATGGCTGCAAATATTCTCCGTGGCAAGAATAAACCAGAATATGTCCCTAATCAGGACATGGGTGACTACGTTATTATCATAAATGCTGCAAAAGCAGCTGTAACTGGAAATAAGGCACAAGACAAGATGTACCGCCGTGTTTCCATGTATCCAGGTGGAATGAAAGAAGAATCATACGCTCAAATGGTTGTTCGCAAACCTACCTATCCAATGGAACATGCTGTAAAAGGAATGCTTCCAAAAGGACCACTTGGTCGTAAGCTTTTCACCAATATGAAAGTCTATGCAGGTGAGTCTCATCCACATGCAGCTCAGAAACCAATTAAGGTTGAATTCTAAGGGGTACGAAGATGGCAAAGACAGAAGTAAAGAATATTAATCTTGGTCAGGGAACTGGTCGTAGAAAGACCGCTGTCGCTCGTGTTTACCTTAGAGAGGGCAACGGCAAAATTACAATTAATGGAAGAGAGCTTGAAGAGTACTTCAAGGATCCTCTTTGTGTGTATCAGGTAAAACAGCCTTTAGATGTTACAGATAACCTCTCAAAGTTTGATATTGTTATCACTGTTTGTGGTGGAGGTCCTTCTGGACAGGCTGGTGCTTGCAGACATGGTATTGCGCGTGCACTTGTTGCAGAGAACGAAGCTAACAGACCAGCTCTTCATGAGAACGGCTTTCTTACAAGAGACCCAAGAATGGTCGAAAGAAAGAAGTACGGTCAAAGAGGAGCAAGAAGACGCTTCCAGTTCTCAAAACGTTAACCTTTTGGTTCGTTTTATATGGAACAACAAAAGAGAGAAGAGCCAATTTCAAAAAGAGTTGGCTCTCCTTTTTTTATATGTCAACAAAATGCTTTGCGCTATCTTTCAATTAGAGAGCATAACAAAGCAGAACTCAAAAATAAACTTCTAAAAAAAGGCTATGAAGTAAGTCTTATAGAAGAAGTCCTTTCATCTTTGATAGAAGAAGACTCTCTTAGTGAAAAGCGCTATGTCGAAACATTCGTTAGGTCATCTAATAAGCGCCATCCAGAGGGAAAAAGCATTTTAATGGCACGTCTTATGGCAAAAGGTGCCAATAAAGCTGTAAGCCAAGAAGTTTTAGATGAAATTTATAGTGATGAATATGTTTTTTCTCTTTTAGAAACTGCATATAACAATCTTTCAAAAAAATCAAAAAGTAAAACTAATAAATCCTCAACGTCAAATTGCTTTAACATATTCAATGAACTTATGAAGTTGGGGTTTTCTTCAAGTC
The DNA here is from genome assembly GCA_963610855.1 of Segatella copri. Classification (GTDB taxonomy): domain Bacteria; phylum Spirochaetota; class Spirochaetia; order Sphaerochaetales; family Sphaerochaetaceae; genus UBA9732. Next base: position 7,300 of record CAVDPO010000106.1, on the reverse strand, counting down.
AAATCCGCAATTTTCTAAGTGAAAAAGATAATGACTAGAGAAAGTTGATAAGAAGTGTGTCAAAATGACACAAAAAAGAACTTTCAAAAAATTGCATGCCCCAAAAAGACCCAAAGCTAATTTGGGCAGTAACCTTTGAAATAGATTTTTATTGTTGAGTTTCTTATTCGTAATTATAACTCTCTATGGTATAAACATTTATTAAAAGTTGGCACGCTAAATGCTATATTCTAAGTGTTGGTTGGAGGTGAAAGCCAAAGGCCAGTAGATAAGAATGATTTATAGACATGGAGGTCTAATATGAACTATTTGATGACAAGAAACGCTGCAAACGATTTTGATACTTTCTTTAATGACATGCTTGGTAACTGGGGAATTAAGAACAGCACTATTCCATCTGTTGATGTGTATGAAGATGAAAAAGCATACTATCTTGAAGCTGAGCTTCCAGGATATACAGTTGATGATGTGAATATTCATGTTGAGAAACATGTTCTTCATATTTCTTCTGAGAAATTGAACGAGAAAAAAGAAAACAAAAAGTTCTTGGTTCGTGAACGTGGATTTGTGAAGTTTGATAGATCTTTCACTCTTCCTGAAGGCATTGATGAAAGTGGTATTGAAGCCGAGTTTGAAAACGGTATTCTAAAGGTTACACTTCCAAAGACTCCAGTAGAGCAACCTAAGAAGATAGAAGTAAAAATTAAAAAGTAACTAACGAAGTTTTGTAAGAACTTCCAACAAGAACCAATGTTGGTTCATCAATCTCTCCTTATGATTGACCGGTTGTTGCAAATGCAACAGCCGGTTTTGTTGTAATTACAACAGAACGCTTGTTTTTCCTTGTATACACTTAATACGTAAATTTTGTAGGTGCGAAGTGAATAAAAGATGTTCTTTCTTAATTGTTTTTGGCTGTCTCTTTTTAGTTTGTACATTTGCATCTGATCTTTTTAGTGGAGTTTCTTTTAACTTTCTTATTGAAAAAAGTAAAACTAATTATATAAGTGCGCATTTTGAAAATCTTAATGGCTTATCAATTACTGAAATTGATGTTGATTTGGAAAAAACCTTGCAAGATCCTCAATTTAGTCTTGTAGTGTTAACAAATGTATCTACCGTATTAAGTATTACTTTGACTTTTCATCCCTTAAAACTTGAAGATGAAGAGTCTTATTTGTTTTATGAAGTTGGCGTTTTAGAAAATGATGCTTCATCATTTGTTGCTGGTCCTTTTAATGTCGTAAATACAGCAGGCAGTAATTCTATCACTTTTGAAGAAAGGTCTGTTACTGGTCTTTTAACAGAAATTAGGTACCCTTTTACATTGAAATTTAACCCTTTGAGCGTAGATGCTTTAGCACAAGGTTTATATACGGGATTAATTGAAGTTGAGTTTTTAGGTATTTGATTGCGGAGAAATTATGGGGGAAAAGATTATGGGGAAAAGGTTGCGAAAAAGAAAGTTTTTGCTTACATTCATATTTCTTTTTTTCTCTTCTTTTTATGTCTTTTGTGCTCAATCTGTTTCAAATGCCAATTTAACAATAGATGCTTATAAACCAGATAAACAATTAGAGGTAGGACGTCTTGATATTAAAGTTTTTTCACTTGGGACCACTTCTGAGATTAGCGGTTACAATATGGAATTTGATGTAACTACTTCTTTGGAAACTGCAACGAGTAGAGCCAACGCCATGGATGCTTTTTCAATTACGATTGAAACTAATTTGGGCAATAATTTTAATTTTAAGATACAAGTGGAGCCTTTTGTGAACCAAAAAGACAACACAAAGAAAGCTACTATCAACTATATTTTCTCTAATTCGTCAGAATGGAACAATATAAGAGGCTCTGGCAATGGTAACAATAGAATTTGGTATAGATATATGTTCAATGCAACAATAGAAAATGATGAGATACAAGTTGTAGCACCGGTAACAAATAATATGACTCTAAATTTGAAAGCGCAAAGTGGAAAAGGTAGAAATGCAAATCAGGTGAGTTTTAGTGATTACCAATTTTCTCATGGCTCTGTGTTGCCAGGTACGAATTCAAGTGTTTCTTCCACAATTAATGCAAAAATATGGATGGCTAGCGAGGATTATAACAATATCCAATACAACGTCAAATATAGTGCAAGAGTGATTGTTACAGTGGAGATTATATGAAAAAGCTAGTGGTATGTATTATTTGTTTTTGTGCCTTCTTTGTGATAAATGCAGCAGAGCATCAAACGTCATATACGAATGCTATTGAGCTTATGGGTTTTGTTAGGCAGTATCATGTAGTTACTATTCAAGCTCTTTTTGAGAATGCAAGTGAATCGCTGGGCTACGGGATGCCCTTTGACATAACAAAAGATGATGTTTCCATACGAGATACAACTTCAAGTAACACTCAAGGCCCTCTTAAAGACAAGAAAACAGGGCGCCATATTGCTAATTGGAGCATAGTCTCTACGTACTCCCCAATTGAAATTACTATAAATGCAAGTAAGCTTACACATCTTTCTAAAAGTACAAGTATTGATTATTACTTGTGTTTTAGATGTGAATATGCAACGTTTAACGACAGTGGTACTAGCGTTGGTAATAATGTTGTGTATCTTATTGTCTCAAGTGATGGAAATCACGAATATTACATAAATGATACAGAGCAAGGCTCTTTGACTTTTCCTTATTCATTACACAACAGTAGTACTAGTTTGAGCAGTCAAGTTTTTCCAATAGTAAGTAGCTTGCAAGATATTAGGTTTATGCTCCATGATTATACTATTGAGCAAAAAGAAGACTGGCCAGGTGGGTACTATGGAGCCACTATTACCATAGAGATTATTGGGGGCTAGTTATGAAAAAGATGTTCTTTATAAGTAGCTTTCTAGCAATTGTTTTATTGCCTGCTGTTGCGCTTAGCTCGTACATGACACTTTTTGATGCTTCTTTTAATGTTGATTTGCAGTCAAATAAATTTGTGTACCACAATTTGAGTTCTTCTGGAGATTTAGTCTGGGGAGGTTATACAACGCCAAATAATCCAAGCCATGGAGATTCTAATTTTTATGATGACCAAATGATATGTGCTGTTGCTGTTGAAGGAACCAAAAATACTACACACGATATAGTTTTTGACATTAGGCTTGCTTCTGGAACTTGGGGTTATCTTTTAGATGGCAGTGATTACCGGTTTGCTAGACCTTTTGGCTTGGATATTATTGTGAGAGGTGATCACAATACAATAAGGTTTGAACAAATAGGGCTACATGATATGTCATCTAATGTGCAAAACTTTGTGCGCATAACTGTGCCTTCTTCTGTTGTAAGTCAATATAACTCTGTTTGGCTTGATACTCTTTTAGTTCTAGATCCTTTTACAAATGATAGTGGAAAAACAATTTTTGATAACACTACGTACACAGTGACTCCAAGCAATAATCCATATAAAGCTAGGATTGAAGTTAGTATTTATGAAGTGACTTCATCTTCGACTGGAGAGTCTTCTACAACATTAATTGGCTCATACAATATAGACTTACTTGGATATTACAAAACAGAAATAGAGCAAGAAGATTTTAGTGCTATATTGAACATTGTTCCAACTTCTGCTGCAAAATCTTTAGACATTGAAAGAATGGGAACTACAAATATATCCCAAGTGATTGCTAATTATTATTTTTCTACAAAAAGTTATAGAAACTCTCAATCTTCTTTGGGAGATAAGAAAGTTCATTTTTTTCTTTCGTCTTCAAGTAATGGAACGACATTGGGCACAAATGGTACAAGTGACGGTCGTTTTGTACTTCGTTACACAAAAGATGGCAACGTTCCATCTACATTGACAAAGTTTAACTGTGTGGAATTTGTAGCTCAAATTGTTTCATCTACAAGTTCTGGAAGTTCAAAAACATTTACTGGGTCAACACTTTATGGAAATACAAGTGATTATTATTCGTTAGATGCTGAGAATTTAACTACTACAAATCATGACGATTTGACAAGATGGTTTGATGAAGGACAAATTCTCGTTCAAATATGTGATTCTTCAAATTGGAGTACATCACGCAGTTGGGGAGTTGAAAATCTTGTTGCTGGGTTATATACCTCAACAATTTATTTTCATGTGGTATCGGACTATTGATTGTGAGAATATGTTGGTGAGAAATATGTTATTAGGAAATGTTTGGCTAGGAGAGTGTTGTTTTTACTTCACGAAACAGCGATTTTTGAGCATAGCAAAGAGGACAATGGAATTCATTAGAGACTGTGGACCAAGGTGTGTTTGGGTCTATGTTTTCATTAGGATATCCTTTTTGTTCATCAAAAACCCACCCACATACGTTGCATGCATATTTCATTGGCAATCTCCATTTTTTTCTTTATGTCTTTCTTTGAGTGTAGTATTATTCGTCGCAAAAGAATGTTGTAAAAACAACAAAAGGATTAACTTGAAAAATGAAAATTGAATTAGCAAGCACACAATTATTTAGAGGGCTTAACGAAAATGAAATAACAAGTATGCTTAAATGCCTTAATGCTCACGAAAAATCTTATCAAAAAGGTGAAATTATTATGTCAGAAGGCTCTTTTGTTTCTGAGATTGGAATAATTCTTTCCGGCTCTGTTACTGTTGAGTTTTGTGATATTTGGGGAAATAACAACATTGTACGCGCTTTAGAACCGGGAATGTCTTTTGCAGAAGAGTACGCTTGTGGTGCCAGAAATCCAATTATTGTCTCAATTAAGGCCGATACTGATACGACAATCATGTTCCTTCGTGCCTCAAGAATTATGCATCCTTGTGTCAAAAATTGTAATTGCCATGAAAAACTCATGGCTAATCTTCTTTTTGTATCGGTATCAAGAAGCCTACATTTGTTGCGCAAAATCTTACATTCAAGTCCAAAAACTATAAGAGGAAGGCTTATTTCTTATTTTTCTGAATGTATCAAGATTCATGGTAGTACATCTTTTGAAATTCCTTTTAATAGACAGCAACTTGCTGATTACCTCAATACAGACCGCAGTGCAATGTGCAATGAGCTTTCTAAAATGCAAAAGGAAGGTATTTTGCAATATTCAAAGACGCACTTTGTGATAAATAAAATACTTGATGATTTTTAACTCTTATTTTGAGAAATCCACTTTACTGTATCCTCAATTGTTTTTTCTAGTGGTCTTGTTTGATATCCAAGTTCATTTGTGGCTTTGGAATGAGAAAATGTAGAACCTTTTGCTAAAATACTAATTGAATATGGTGTAAAGAGAGGTTTTACGTGCCTAATGTTGTAGTAAAACTCTGCAACAGGAGCAAGTGGTTTTATAAACCATAAAGGTAAGTATGTTCTAATTGGACTTCTTTTCGCACAAACAGCAATACGATTTAGCAATTCTTCTATTGTTATGTACTTGTTAGAAAGAATGTAGCATTCTCCAGTTCTTCCTTTTTCAAGTGCTAGTAATGCTCCATTTGCAACATCTCGTACATCTACAAAATCATAACCACCTTTTATTGCGGCAGTGAGCTTTCCATTAATATAATCAACAAAAAGTCGAGTAGTATGACCTTTTGCAAAATCATACGGCCCAATTATTCCAGAGGGATGCACAACAACAGCATTTAGTCCCTCTTTTGTACTATCAAGTACTGCTTGAGTTGCAATAGCTTTTGTTTTTGCATATTGACCTGTGACTAAAGAAAAATCAAACGACGATACTTCTTCAATAACTTCTTTTTTCTTCTCAGGTATAGCATGAACACTACTTACATATAGAAAACGGTCTATCTTGTGTTTAATACAAAAATCTATGATGTTTTTTGTTCCATTTATATTTACTTGGTGGATTTTGCGACTTGGTTTTGACTGTATTGAAACAATACTTGCGCAGTGTATGACAAAAACTTTGCTTTTCTTGTCCATGTCTTGGCGTATAGTATGGATTTTTTCAAACAATTTTTCTAAGTCATCTTTATTCGTTATGTCGCCTTGAATTAGATCAATACTATCTTGGTTTTTTAATTTTTGTTCTTGTAGTTTTGGATTATTTTGAATGTCAAAGACAACAATTTTTGCACTTTTATTCAAAAGTTGCATTGTAATAGTGAAACCTAAATGTCCAGAACCCCCAGTTATTAAATATAAGTTTTTCATATTAAGCCCTCTCTAGTTCAAATTCTCAGTTCTAAAAAGCCTGCTGTATGTTGTTTTAACAACTGAAACAAAGAAAGCTCTAGTGTATCGTGATTTAGGTTTGTAAAACGTATAAGCGTGTGTAAATTAGTTTTTATTTGAGGTTTTTACAAAAACCTCATTCAAGGAGTTTTGTAAAACCTCTTTGAAAGGGAGATTTATAAAATGAAAAAAGCAATTGTTATTTTGACTCTTTTTATTCTTGTTTGCGGGTCTGTTTTTGCAGCAAGTGGAGATTTTCTTGTTCTTAAGACAAGAGTAAAACCAGTAAATCCTGTGTTTGAGATTTATTCTGGTGCTATTAAAGGTGTGGCAAGTCCTGGCGCAGAAGTGGACAAGCTAACTGTAGACCCAGCTACTGAAAATGTTACTCTTGAAATTAAAATAAAACAAACAGGTGAAGGTGACAAAACTTACTCAAGAAAAAAAGATCTCAATGGTTACGAGCTGACTATAACAGCAACAGCACTTGTGAACCAAACCGATGATTCGTACAAAACAGCAGTTCCTTCTGTTTTGGGGGTCGTAAGCCTTGTAACCAAAGCTGATTGTAAAGTTGAAGAAAACGGAACTTCTGCAAATGAAGTAAAAATCAAAGTTACATATCCTACAGGTAAAAAAGTTGATGAAGACGTTATTGCTTCTTGGACGTATACATGGGAAAAGGTTGAAGACCTTCCAGATGGAGACTATAACGCAAATATTACTTTGATTTACACTGCAGCAACTTAATTTTGTAGTTTTGCAAAAACCTCCAAAGGTTTTAAGTTCTTGTACCCAAAAGGAGAAATATGGCAAATAAACCATTGGATAGAAAAGCGCTAGTTGATGAATACTGGAAGATGAAAGAATTTGATCCTCGTTTATCTATTAGAGAGTTTTCTAATATCAAGAATTTGAAATACTACACATTTAGAGACTGGTTTAGAGATTGGCGTTATAACTCCAAGTGGTCATCTACGTATGATGAGCGTAGAAGTAATAATTCATCAGCAGAATAAGAAAACTACAAAAAGCGAGAGCATCAAGTAAGTACATGAAAGTATTAGATGCTCTTGTTTTTTAATTAAGAGGGGAGAGAAATGAAAGTTTGTGTAATAAGTATCTCAAAAC
>CAVDPO010000105.1:0-4009 GCA_963610855.1 Segatella copri | reverse complement strand
GACCCTCAAATATTGTTTCTAATAAACCAATACATGCATCTTTGTTTTGCATAACAGAAGCAAACATTAAGTCATTTTCTAGTGCTACGAGTTTTTCTTTTGCCATAAATAATACCTCTAGTAATAAGTTTTAAGTTCATATGAACTCTTACTTACTAGATAAAAATTTATGACTTTTTCATTCACGAGTTTGAGACAAAAATAGGCGAAAATTGGGTGTAACTTGTTTAGATGTAAGATGTTATAAATTCTTTACGAAGTAGTAATAGAAAAGAGAGTGCAACAAAACTCAATGTTTTGAATTCACTTTCTTCATTTTAAGTGGCTGTAACACGAATTTTAGAAATAAAATCAGACTTTTGTCACAGCCCCTTAAAAATTTGTTTAGTTTTCGTTAGAAAGAGTAGGTGAGGCTTACGACCATTTGTAAGTCTTGTTGTTTAACCCCTTTCTCATTTCCATAGTTGTTTATGTTAACAAAATCAACCTGAGCATAAGCACTAAGACCCTTTACTATGACATAAGATGCATTAGCTCCAATTACTGTCGTGAATTGAACAGAGTTCCTTGATGTTGTTGCATTTGGATATTTGTCATTGTTTGTTGTGTGTTTTTGAGTTGGTGTTGATTTGTTGTTTTCTACATACTCTTCATAAGAATAATGTCCTTTCTCGCTCTTTGAACCACCAAAAGAAGCCCATTGAGTCCAAAGGTCATGTGTACCGTGTGCCATGAAGAATACATTTCCACCCAGTTTGAGTCTAAAATCACTAGAGACCCAATGCGCATTAAGGTTTCCAACTAAGGCATCTGGCCCGTATGTGTAACCCAAAGCATATTCGTCATAACTTATTGTATTGGTGGAAGAACTCCAATTTCTAACAGCAACGACATAATTTAAGCCATAGGTATCGGTCTCTGAGCCGTATTCTTCAATATCACGTAAGTACAAGTAAGGATCTGTCTTTGCAAATTCCAATGAAGTGTGAAGAATTCCTCCTTTGACAGCAAATGCACCTTGGACACCCAAAAGGAAACCAAAGGCCGATGGCGCATCTGCATAATCTGGATTTGGACCTTCTTCAATCATTGGGAATGCCAATTCATCAACTATAACTTGGCCGTAAACATTAAGGCCCTTGATAATTGTCCAGTCAGCTTCAAATGACAATGTTGAGTTTGAAGTTGGTTTTGTGTAATTGTTATGGTTAAAGTTGACAGGATTTAGTGCTCTTATATCTATTGTATTGTCTTCTGACATATAGATAAGGCCTTCTGTTAAAGTAAGTGTAAGCCTGTCGGCAAAAAATCTTCCTTCAACTCTATGAGCTGTGTAGAATTTTATTCCTTTAAGAGGTCCATATTTTTCACTTCCTGTAATTGAATTCAAGCCTTGCCAAATTGGTTTGGTACTATCACTTCCTGAGGAACTGTCCTTTGTTGTTCCCCAGTAGTTTTGTGGATGAGGGAAGAAAGAAGTTAAGAATGTGTATTTGTACTTATTGGAATAAGTTGTAAAACGTACCATATCATGATGTGGAAGGTTATCACTTATTGTAAGATTTCCAGTCGTTCCAGCTCCCCAAGAAAGCCTGTCTCTACCAAATTGAGCACTCCATCCATCCCCACCGGCTGCAACAAAAGCTTTATTTGGATAGTTGCCATCTATGAGTGCTGGCTCAAATTCAAGATTTTGTAAGAAAAGAATATTTGTGCTAAGAGCTTTAACTCCCAGTTCTTTTGAATAATTAGAACCTGCATGCATTGTATTTTGAACATTCAACTGGAATAATGCATAGAAGTGATCTGTTGCCCAAGTTTCCCAGTTGACAGTAACAAATGGTTTTTGTTTTGAAGAATTGTAGACCCATTGGTCGCGGCCTTGGAATGCTTTTTCTGTGATGCTTTCAGTTGCAAGACTTCTTTCATGGCCATTGGTATTTGTATGGTAGTAAAGTTCAAGATTAACATCACCAGAGAATTCTAAGTCAATTGAAGATGTTTTGATTTGATGTTCTGCTAAAATGCTGTTTTTTGCATCTTGGAGCATTTTTACAAGCACGTCATTTGAAACTTCGCCCTCGATTTCAACAATCATTTTAAGAAGTTCATCACCGCTGTATGGACCCGTTGTTGAAGGTAAGCTATGTCCCTGGCATAAGTAGACATACTTTATTGCTTCATACTCTTGGCTTGTTACAGGGTAAATCTTTTGTAGATTAGAGTACCCTCCCCATGCATAAATGTTTGCTGTTAAACATAATATGCAAAGCAAAACCGCAAAAAATTTTCTTTTCATAAAAATCCCTCCCAATTTGATTTGTGGTAAGAGCTGTCCCCTTTACAAAGCTCTTAGCCTTGATGATACTCCATGTTTTTTAGAATAGCAAAGAGGTTTTTGCAAGAGGTTTTTACAAAACAGGTTTCATGGATATATTGCCTAGCATCACAGGAAATATGTTTGTAAGTGGTATTGTTGGTGGGCATCAAGTTAATTCAGACAATATGTATGACGACAGCGAAAATGTCAAAAAAACTGAGATAAAGGACAATACTTCAACGACAACTTCTGAGAACATTAAAGCAGCATCTTGCAAAACCACTATTGTTTACCAATTCTCTTTAAGGATCTTCAAAATCTTTTTCTTTCTCTTTATTGTAAAATCGCTCAAAGCATAAGATGCAATTCTAGTGTGAACAAGATTTGGAATAGCAAACCCTTGTTTTGCTAAAGAAGCGCTCCAGTTTGCTACAGTTCTATTAGAAACTTTCATTTTTTCACTCATTTCAATGGGCTTGTAGGAAAATATTTTATTTTTCAAAAGGTAAGCAAGGAAGGATTTTTCTTTGTTATTCAAAAAAGAAAGACTTTGTGAAATATCATCTTTTTCCGCATCTTTAGACAACTCGTACACTTTTTTTGAATACAGCTCCACCATTCTAAGGAAATATTCGACCCAAATCTCTGGATGTGGAGGGTTTTCCCGTCCTTCATAGTACAAAGCAGGAAGGCCCATTTGAAGCGACGCATAATATTCATCTTGATTGTATGCAAAATATTCTTCCAGCGAACCAATGCCACCAAACCCATACCCATAGAAATCCAACACATAGCCAGAGATAAGCCTAGCAGTCCTACCATTGCCATCTTCAAACGGATGTATTGTTACAAGCTGATAATGCACGACTGCCGCCTTAATTAAAGGATTGTCATTGGAACTGTTAACATAATCTACAAGCTCATCTAATAGAGCGGGCACTTCGCTGTACTCGGGCGGGATATATTCTACATTGCCACTTGTCGCATCATAGACAGCAAAAAGCATCCCTGGTGGCATAGGCCCCCTTAGACCAATTTTCTCATGCGAAGCACCTTCTTCTACAATTGCCTGTATTTCTAGGATTAATTTCCTTGAAAATGGTTCTTTTTCTTTTAGTTTCTCTTCCAAAGTGTTGAGCGCCATAAAGTAGTTTCTTACTTCTATTTCTGGTTTCAAAAAATGCCTATGTGGATCATTTTCATCTATTACAGCATTGACTTGGTTTTCTCCCAATGGGTTTCCTTCTATTTTATTTGAAGCATAAGTACTTTTCTTTTTTGACATCTTCCTTAACTTGTTTCTTTCTATCATGGGAATTTGTATAGACTTAAAAGAGCTTTTGTTTTTCTCTATTGCCAATATTTGGTTTAACATAGTATTTGTAAGTTTTACTGAAATCATTTTAGCTCCTCTTATACCTTACTAACTTACAGTATAGCATGTACTTAATTATATTATCCTTCTTAAAAAATTTCACTAAAATTTCACTATTTTTTCACTAATTGGTAAAAGTTTGCCCTGTTTTTATACCCATGTAAGGTACACTTAAAAATTTTACGACGTAGGGTATGCAAGAACAATCTCCTTGCTTTTATGCTGGGGGGGGGGTATACTTGTTTCGTTGATAAAAAAATCTAGGGGAGACTTTTTAGAAAAATCTCATAGTCTCACATATGGAGGTTTGCGTG
>CAVDPO010000104.1:2044-3860 GCA_963610855.1 Segatella copri | reverse complement strand
CCCTTACCTAAGAATACCATTAGGAAACAGGAACTTCAATGTGATGATACTTATTATAAAGCCTAAATTATATTGCCATTTCAATTAAATCGTTTTCTTTTAAGACTTTAAGATTTTCAAAATATTCAAACATCTCTGAACTTAAAACAGTATTCATTTTAAAGACTACATCAAATATTTTCTTTCCTGCACGACGGCTTTCCTTTGCGCTAACAAAAGTGACATCTCCAACATAATAATGTTTTGTTGCACCAGCACTAGCAATATGGAAATTGTAATCAGAGATGGATTTATCTGATATTTTGGTATCCTTTGTAATAAACAATGGTATTTTTATTGGCCCAAGTTTTGACATTCCTGATATTTCATTTACTTCTTCTACAATCTTTTCTGTTCCAGTTCTTGTTTGCCAATTAAAAGTATCAACCGATACGAATCTGTCAGAATAGTCTGTTGTTGCAGAAATGTTCTCAGAATCCTTATTGTACGTTACAAATATAGGGCAGGTTTTTGTTTCCTTGTGCACCTTATAACCATAAACAGTGCCATGTTCATCTTTTTGCCAGTTCAATAAGCGGCAAACATCCTGTCTTGTATATTTTTTATATAGTGAGAAATCATTTTCAGTTCTTTCTGTTAAATAGTTTGTCCTATATTCAGAGAAACCAAATGCTATAACATCAATTATATTTTCCTTGTATTTTTTATTGGTAAGAAGTTTCTCAAATTCTGATGTAATTGAAATAATTTCATCTGTGGTTAAAGTGCAATACTGGATATTTAGATGTTTCTCTCTGAATACTTTATCAAAGAATCCATCTGATAAAATATTACAAGCTGAGATTATCGATTCTCTGCTTGGAACAAATCCAAATTGCTTCTCAATCTCATTCCTAATTTCAGAAATGCTTGAATGCTTTTTATCAATAAGTTTAGAAAGGATAAGCCCTTCATAAGGTCTTATTCCATTTGCAACTATTTGTGAAACAAATGAAAGACTGCTGCTTTCTTTTGATTTCTCATTCCAAGAAAAATCTTTATCAAACTTTGCAACAAAATTGGGGTAGTTATCGTATTTATCTATGAACAAAAGAGGACTTACAGAATTACAAGCAATAAAGTCTGTAAGACGCGGAATCCTGCCAACCATATTCTTTACATTCAAGTATTCAGATTTTAGGAATGCTCTATCGCTATATTTTGAAAGATTAATAGCTGAATATACGCGTTCTTTTGATATGTTATCAAAATCTATAGTCGATACGCCTTTTATCAGAGGAGTTCCTTCTATCATCAACTTTTCCATGGTGTCTCTACGGAAAGATCTGTCCCCAAATAATGCAACAGGAATCATAAAGTTGTTTTTATAGTTACCAATAAAGTCAATTACCGTAAGAAAATCCTTGCTGTTATGTAATCTTAATCCTCTTCCAAGTTGTTGAATATAAACAATAACAGACTGCGTTGGCCTAAGCATTACAACTTGGTTTACTGATGGGATATCAACACCTTCATTGAAAATGTCTCTAGTCAATATGTAGTCAATAGAATCAGTGTCAGCCTTGTCTTTTTCAAGACGCTTTACTGCTTCAATTCTTAACTCTTCACTATCATCCCCAGATAATGCAAGAGTTTTATAGCCAATAGAATTTAACTCTTTGGAAAGGATCTTGCACTCATTAACATTGCTACAGAAAATCAAACCTCGCACATCTTTACGATTCATGCTGTAAAATTTTAGTTTTTCATCAATCAACTTAATTCTTTCTTGTGAAACAAGCTGATTGAATGCCGTTTTGTCATTTATTGGAATTCC
>CAVDPO010000104.1:0-2034 GCA_963610855.1 Segatella copri | reverse complement strand
TTTCCAGTGCCTGACTAAGTCTTATTTCATAAGCAATATTGTTATCAAAGTCTTGGTATATGTTGTAAGAATCAGTTCTCTCTGGAGTTGCTGTTAACCCCAGAAGAAACTTTGGTTTAAAATATTCAAGAATACGTTTATATGTTGAATTGTTTTCATTTTGTATGTGATGAGCTTCATCAATTACAATGTAGTCAAATTCGTCCCGGTCAAAGTTTGAAAGATGTCGTGATATGGTTTGGATCATTGAAAAAACAAACCTACAATCTTTTTGTTTTGTGTTTCCAGAATAAACTCCATAGTCTTCTGAATTTCCAATAACATTTTTAAAACTTTCCAATGATTTGTTCAAAATTGTTTCTCTATGAACAATGTATAGGCATTTTGCAGGATTGAACTCTCTAACATCAAAAGCACATAAATAGGTTTTTCCTGTTCCGGTTGCAGAAATAATCAGAGCTTTATTTGCATTCTGTAATCTTAAGTCCCTAAGATTGCAAAGAGCTTCTTTTTGCATGGCATTTGGCTCAATCCTCTTTTTGTGAAAATTTGGTCCATCTCCAGGTATTGGAACATACTGAGAACTATCATGTAGTATTTCATATTTCTTTGAATAGAATTTATACAATGCTTCTGAATATATTGAAGCCATATTCCAGGCACATTCAAACTCCAATTGTATTTTCTGAAGCAATTCACCGGATGAGAAGGCACTAAATTCAATATTCCATTCTCTTGTTGTTGATAATGCCTGCTCAGTAAGATTTGCACTTCCAACTATCACGTCAGCCATTTGACGTTCCAAATCTTTGTAAAAGATGTACCCTTTTGTGTGGAAAGGTCCGTCTTTTTCAGTCTCATACATTCTTACTTCAATATTAGGGAAAGCTTCCAATGCTTTTAAGGCTTCAGGTTGAGTAAAACAGAGATAATCCGTTGTAAGAATTCTACCACGAATTTTTTTGTTACTTGTTTCCTTAAGACAGTTAAGAATTGAAGCAATACCTCCCAATGTTAGGAAGGCAACTGAAAAGTCAAAAGAGGCACAAGAAAGTAATTCTTTTTGAATTGTAGAAAGAACTTTTCTCCTTGGTGGATCATTGAGAACAAGTGTAGGTTTAAATTCAATCTTTGAAGGATGTGTACTATTAACAAACCCTGTTAACAGGCCTTCTTTAAGGCCTTCTTCCAGTTCATCTCTTATCACTAATAAAACAAGCCTCTTTTACTTGATCAAGTATTTTTAAATCTGCTGGTGCCCAATCAAAATTATTTATTTGGTCTTTTGTTATCCAGCAAGAATCAACATGTTCCCTTATGATTGGATCATTTCCCGTTAAATTACAAAGGAATACATGCATTGTGAGGTGAAATGAATTGTATTGATATTCAACTGTTGTTATGAATTTGGAAACATCAATATTTGCAGACAATTCTTCAGAAATTTCTCTTTTTATGGCTTCTTCTTTAGTTTCGCCAGGTTCTATTTTTCCGCCAGGAAATTCCCACTTAAGACCAACTTCTCCCTTATTGGGACGTTTTGCTATAAATAATTTGCCATTTTTTACTATAGCTGCGGCAACAACTTCTATTTGATTCATACCGATTTCCTTATGCTCCAGGATAGCACACATAAATTTCAGGGTCTAGATCATAGATTGGGACAAGAATCCTCTAATAAATGGACTCTAATAAATTGGGTTGGCGCCATTGTCATGTTTCAGATTAATTGTAAAAAGTTGATCCAAAAATAAAGCAAGAATGGATAAGTAACAATTGCAATAATCAAATCGATGAATGTTCAAAAAATAAAGTGATGATCCTACGTTTACCCGTACACCCCGCTAACAAGACGCAGGGAGCTCACCACTTTCTAACCAAAATATAACACAAAATAATGAGAGAAGTCAAACCTCTTTAATAAATGGCTCAACAATCTTATAAAACCCAAACGAGTCCGAACTTGTTTTGTATAGCCTTATAACACTGCAAAGGTTATCAGCATATTGTATACCAGCTTCCATGGTTCCGCAG
>CAVDPO010000103.1:6451-7656 GCA_963610855.1 Segatella copri | reverse complement strand
CACGCAAACCTCCATATGTGAGACTATGAGATTTTTCTAAAAAGTCTCCCCTAGAATTTATCAACGAAACAAGTATACCCCCCCCCAGCATAAAAGCAAGGAGAAATATAAATATACCACATGGGGGTATATAAGAGCGTTTTTGAAGAGTTTGTTGCACGCTGTTGGTTAACACAAGCCAACTAGGGAGACAAAATGAGACTAAAACATAGCAAAGGATTTACGTCAAAGGATTTACTGTTTTGCTAAAAAACGGTTTTTAATGGAAAGAAGTGTATCGTTTGCTTTCTTTATGCTAAGAGATATAAAAACAGGCATTAGAACGAGGATTTTGCGAATGCCTCTCTTTCCTTGTCTTGCTCGCCAAGCTTTATCAAGATTTGCCCAAATAGAAAAAAGTTGAGGTAAAAAATTAAGAAAGAGGGCAAACGATTTAGAAAACCCTAATTTGAAGTGGCCAAACGTTACACCAAGTTCTATTTTTTCAAGAGCTTCTCTAATTTCTCTATGACTAGTAGTTCTAAAGAAGATGGAAGTGTAAGCCATAGCAACAACAATGCGTGTAAGTAGTATGTAATTTCCATTTGAAAGGACAACAGAGAAAAAAGATTGCAAATTGCTAAAGAAATAGGACCTTTCTTCATTTGCCAAGTTTTCGCTAATTAGCATTGGAGTCTTATCAAAAAGAAGAGTAGATAAAATATCTATTAGAGCAATAAGTAAGCAATAATAGAAGATGGGTCTTAAATCTCTAAGAAAATCCCTAGTTGAAATTTTAGCTATAAGCGAGATGATAAAAGCAACGAAAAATAAAACTGCATGATATTGCCAAGAGGTTAAATGTAAAACTAAAGGAATACAAAATAGCACAATAAGCTTAATTATTGCTGGTGTCTTATGTATGAGGCTATTTCTTTTTTTGTAAGATAAAATTGCTTCTGCCATTTTTTTACCAACGTCTAAACTTTCCCGTTTTAACCATACCCATCCAAATCACGAACAAATCAAACCTACCTCCACACTAACGAACTTAGTGAATTATAAGAGGTCAGTGGATTTCTAATACCCCATAACTCGCTATTGGAGGAAAGTTCTAAAAGCCCATCTTGAGGCGAGCCTTCAAACAAAAGATGACCTTTTTTAAGAACAATAAAATGATTTGCTAAAGCTAAACATTTTTCAATTTCATGCGTAAGAATTACAAT
>CAVDPO010000103.1:0-6441 GCA_963610855.1 Segatella copri | reverse complement strand
TAGTTTTGCCACTTTGTAACAGCTCTTCTACAAGAGAATTGACATCTTTAACGCCAGCATAATCAAGATTGCTATACGGTTCATCCATGATAACAATATCAAACCCAAGAGCAAGAATAGACGCAATTGCAAGTCTACGTTTCTCTCCACCAGAAAGAAAATGTGCTTGATCGTCTCTTTTTTCATAAAGACGAACTTTCTTCAAAGCATCAGTTGCTTTTTCTTTAGCGCAAGACGATTTAATGCCAATATTAGAAAGCCCAAAGCAAACATCTTCCAAAGGAGTTTCTCCCAAAATTTGAGAGTCAGCATCTTGGAAAACTAAACCAACTTTTGAACTAGTATAAACATTGCCAAAAGACGGTTTTTCTAAACCGGCAATAATTGACATAAGAAGACTTTTACCAGATCCATTTTCACCACTTATAATAGACAGCTGCCCCTTTGGAATAGACAAACTTACATCATCTAAAGCCTTAAACTTACCACCATTAGGAGATGCAAACACTTTTGAGACATTTTTAACTTCAATTGCCATCGCTATAGGAGAACTATTCATTATCTTCCCCAAAAATATACGTAGCTGCCGTTGTCCTAAGTTTTGATGCCAACAAAATTGCAATTACCATTTTAACAATATCCCCCGGAATATATGGAATAACACAAAGGGTCATCGTTTGCGCAAACGTCTTATTCATAGAGAACATAAAATGCAGAACCCCTGGAATATACATTGAAATAAAACTTAAAACAGTAGCCAAAACTAGTCTTAAGACCGATGTTTTTTTACCATAACTTGGCTTTTGGGCTATTGAACCAGCTACAAGAGTTGCCAAAGCATAGCCGTAGAGGAATCCTCCTGTTGGTCCTAAAAATCTTGCAATGCCTCCTGTTCCTCCTGAAAAAATAGGAAGGCCAAGAGCTCCAGCTCCCAAAAAAAGAAGAGTAGCAAAACTTCCAAGGACAGGGCCTAACATAAGACCTGTTACAACAACAAGCATATTTTGCAAAACTATAGGAATTGGAGTTCCTACAACAGGTATTGAAATAAAACCACAAACAGATATCAATGCTGCAAAAAGAGCAACATATATCATTTTTTGAGAAACTTTTTGTTTGCTGCCGCTTTTATCATTTGTCTTATTTTCCATGGCTTAGATACTAGCATAAAAAGCCTTTTGTAGTCACTTGTAATAAAACTATATTCCAATGTACATTTCACGTATTAGGAGTTGCCATGGAAAAGGTACTTGTTGGAATGAGCGGAGGCATAGATTCCTCTGTTGTTGCATATCTTCTCAAAGAGAAAGGTTATGACGTACAAGGCATAACTATGACCATGTGGAATGATCATATACCATTTAGAGGAGATCCTCATAAGGATGCTTGTTTTTCTCCCGGAGAAGTTGAAGATGTAGAAAAAGCAAAAGAAATATGCGCAAAACTTGGTATTCCTCATACAACACTTGATGTTTCTACTGTGTATGAATCAGTAGTTCTTGATAATTTTAGACATGAATATCTAAACGGAAGAACACCAAACCCATGTGTTTGGTGTAACCAAAAAATAAAGTTTGGAGCCTTAGTCGATTACGCTAGAGAAGCAGGAATAGAATTTGACTATTTTGCAACAGGCCATTATGCACGTATAGAAAAAAAAGGAGATAGGTACTGTCTCAAGCGAGGAGTAGACCCCCGAAAAGACCAAAGTTATTTTTTATATAGACTTTCTCAAAAACAGCTTTCTGGAATACTCTTTCCTCTTGGAGAGATGGAAAAAACTCAAACAAAAGAAATAGATCACATTCTTGGATTTCATCCAGTAGAGCAAACAGAAAGCCAAGATTTTTATAGCGGTCATTACTCAGACCTTCTTGATGTAAAACCAACACCGGGTAATATTGTAGATACAGAAGGCAACATACTAGGACAGCATGACGGAATTTGGAACTACACAGTAGGACAACGTAAAGGGCTTGGAATTTCTGCACCAAGGCCGTTATATGTTCTTTCTCTTGACCCAAAACGCAACGAAGTTGTTGTAGGTTATGAAGAAATGACAGCAAATACTTCTGTAACAGCGTCTCAAATAAACTGGGTATCTATGACATCATTTGAAGATGGACTTGAAGCTCAAGCAAAAATTCGCTCAACAGGAAATCCTGTGCCGTGTAAAGTCTTTAATGCACAAGATGGTACAGTTAAGGCTGTTTTCTCAGTTCCTGTTAAAGCTGCAACTTGTGGCCAAAGTCTTGTTGTCTATGACGGTCCTTACGTTTTGTTTGGTGGAATAATAGATAAGGTCGAACACTAAGTGCGCTCGACCTTATCTTAATTTAATTGGCAAAACCATTCTAAAATAATTAGAAAGCCCAGTTGCCGTCTTTGAAGATTTGAACTGTCCTTCCATCTCTAGTTTTTGCTGTTATGTTCAAGTCTTTGCATCCAATCATGAAGTCAACATGAATCATTGAGTCGTTAATACCCATTTTTCTACATTCTTCAAGAGAATATTTCTCAAAATCCTTGATTGTATCAGCAAAACCCATACCCAAAGCCAAGTGGCAAGCTGCGTTCTCATCAAAGAGAGTGTTGTAGAAAAGAATACCGCTATTGTTGATTGGAGAGTCAAAAGGAACGAGAGCACATTCTCCAAGATAAGCAGAGCCTTCATCCATTGTAATCATTTTAGTAAGAAGTTCTTTGTTCTTTTTGGCTTCCCATTCTACAGCTTTTCCATCTTCAAATCTAATCCAAAAATCTTCAATGAGTTGGCTTTGATAGCTAAGTGGTTTAGTTGCATAGACAATACCTTGTGCTTTGCCTCTCATTGGAGAAATAAAACATTCTTCAGATGGAATGTTGGGATTAAAGAAGTGGCCTTGTAGGCTCTTTTCTCCTCCGCCTTTGAATTCTGCTTGTTCAATCATACCAACAGTAAAGTTTGTTCCGTTTGAAGCCTCGTAGTGTAGCTGGTCAATTCCAAGGTTGTTCAGGTAAGCACAGCGGTCAAATAAGTCTTTGTTGTGGTCTGCCCAAGCCTGAATTGGGTCTTCTGTTACGCGACTTGTATATAGAATTTTCTCCCACAATTTTTCAATAGCTTGCTTTTTTGAAAGCTCAGGGAAAAGTTTTTTTGCCCATGCAGCGCCAGGAACCGCAGCAATACACCACTGGTACTTATTTTCTATTAGGTCTCTATACTTCTTAATAATTGGGTATGTTCTTTTTCTAGCTTCTGCTACTTTGGTTTGGTTTATACCTTTAAGACCATCAGGATCAGAAGATTCAATGTAAATTCTGCAAGGAATTACATCTACATAGTGTTGGAGCCTTTCTTTTTCCCAGTTTTCAACTGTGCTAAGAGTTTTCATTGATCTATAGCGGTAGTGAAGTTTTGCAAGTGGCTGATAATTCCATTCAACAATAACTTTTCCAGCTCCTGCTTTGTACAGTTCATCAACAAGAATTTGGATGAACTCTGGTTGGTCTAGATCACAATCAACAATGACTTCTTGTCCTTTTTGAACGTTAACTCCGCACTTTGCAATAAGCTGTGCATACTTACGCAAAACAGTTTTTTTCATATTCTACGACTTCTCCTTAATTTGAGGTTTTCAAGAACCTTGATTATTTCAATATTTCAACTAACTCGTAATCAGCATTTCCAAGTCCAATTTCTTGTGCATAACGAATTGCATCTTTCCAGTCAGTTTCTTTGTTATTGTTGCAAATGTTGTCCAAGTGTTCATCATATGGATTGTCAGAGTCTGTAAGATGGCTATGGGCCATTGGTTCTTGCTCATTGACAGCATCTATACAAGCTTTATCAATTGCAACAGGGTCTGCTGAAGCAAACATTCCAACATCTGGTACAATTGGAGTGTCGTTACAACTGTAACAGTCGCAGAACGGTGAAACATCTACAACAAGAGATATATGATAATGAGGTTTGTTTACAAGAATTGCTTTTGTATATTCTGCAATTTTTCTGTTCAAAATTCTCAAATCATCACCTGTGTGAGTTGTAAGAGCTCCTGTTGGGCACACTTGAAGACAACGACCGCAACCAGCACATTTATCTTCATCAAAAATCATTTTGCCATCTTTGAATGTTTGTACTCCATGGGCACATACTTTTGCACAACTTTCACATCCAATGCACAATTCTTCGTTGTACAAAGGTTTTTCTGACGTATGCATATCTTTCTTTCCGGCACGTGAACCACAACCCATTCCAATATTTTTCATAGCTCCGCCAAAGCCTGTGGCTTCGTGTCCCTTAAAGTGTGAGAGAGATATGATAATATCGGCATCTACTATAGCTCTTCCTACTTTTGCTGTGGGGCAGTATAGTCCTCCTGGAACAGTAAGATCTACTTCGTCTGTGCCTTTGATGCCATCTGCAATTATTACAGGAGCCGCAGGACAACTTACAGGGTTAAATCCGTTTGTGTATGCTGTGTACAAGTGGTCAATGGCATTAGTTCTGCTTCCAGTGTAAAGAGTGTTGCAGTCTGTAAGAAAAGGAATTCCACCACGTTCTTTAATGTGTTTTGCAAGAGCTTGTGCATAGTTGTGTCTTAAAAATGCAAGATTTCCAAGTTCTCCAAAATGTAGCTTGATTGCTACAAATTTGCCAGAGAAATCAATCTTGTCCATGTCACTTGCACAAATGAGTTTTTCAAATTTCTCAATAAGTGAGATCTTGCTGTACGTTCTAAAATTAGTGAAATAGACTTTACTTTTCATTTTGCTCTCCGTCCTTTTTATTTGCATATTTTGAAATATTTTTTGTTTTTGTAAATATCTTCTCTATACGTTGTATTTCGCCCTCTGTCATAGAAGCTCGAGCGAGGATATTGGAAAGAAATTCTGTTGTAAAAGACTTCTCATCAGCATTTTTGAAATACCCAATACTTTCCAGTGAAGACACGCAAGTTTGGGTAGCACTAGAAACCCTGTCTATATTAACCACATTGTCTGTCCCCGCGTATTGATTTAGTTTGCTAAAAAGAGAGTATGCTATTATTTGTACTGCTTGAGACAGGTTAAGAGATGGAAATAGTGGACTTGTTGGGATTGTGACAACCATTGAACATGCCCTAACTTGCTCATCTGAAAGACCGTTGGACTCACATCCAAAAACAATAGAAATTTTGCCATCTCCCATTGTATTTATCATATTTGCAAGTTGTTCTGGGTTCACACGGCTTGTTTTGCGACCTTTTCCAATTCGTCTTGTTGCTGCTACTGACAACACGCTGTCTTTTATTGCATCTTGCAAGACTGTAAATTCTTTTCTGTTTTCATACAAATCGTAGGCGTGAAGAGCAAGTGTTTTTACGCGGTCATCATCATAAATACGGTCAGTTACAAGAGTAAGGTTTTCAAGTCCCATTGTTTTCATTGCACGGCAAACACTTCCAATGTTGGCACCGTCTTGTGTATCACAAAGAATAATCTCAATGCGTTTTAGGTTTTCTTTTTGGTTAAGATTTTCATTTTTCTTGTTTTTTTCTTCCACCTGCGTCATGCCAACATAATATGTTATATTGCGACTTTTTCCAAGGTAGAGTATCATTTTACCATGTTTGACAATTTGAACGAAAACCCCGATAAAAAAGACCGCTTACTTAAACAAATCAAAACTCTTTTGAGCGCCATTTTGGTTATTCTCGTTATGGCTGTTTGCAAGATCACAGGAGATGTTAGCATAACTATAGTTCTTGCACTTTTCCTTTTCATTCTCATGCTTCCAATTGTGAACTCTCTTGAAAAGGCCAAATTCCCTAGCTGGCTTGCCACTTTGATTGCTATTATGGTGATTGTAGTTCTCATGTTGGTCGTGGTTTGGTTCTTATTTTATACAGTCGATATTCTTGTGCGCAAAGTTCCTTCGTATACTTCTAAGATTGATGATGTTGATAGAATTCTCAAAGGTATGTTGAGTGAATGGCTTGACATTCCAGATGATGTATCTCTTTTTGCATTGATGAACATAGATTGGGTTGGCGGTTTCATTATGCCAACATTAAAATCAATCTCAAGTTCTACAATGACAATTGTTAGCAATGGCCTTATTACTTTGCTTATGGCTGTGTTCCTTTTGCTAGAAAGGCACACAATTATTCCTAAAATTACATTTGCTTCTTCAAAAGAAAAAGAGGGAAGAGTGAAGATTATTTGGGATAGAATTAACAAGCAAGTATCAAAATACATTGGAATTAAGATAGTTGTTAGTGCTGCAACTGGAGCTATGTTCTATGTTGTTTGCCGCTTTGTAAATTTAGATTTTGCTTTCCTTTGGGGCGTTCTTGCTGTTGTTTTGAATTTTATTCCAACAATTGGAAGTATTGTTATTACTGTTTTAACAATTTTCATGGCTGTAATTCAATTTCTACCAAATTGGAATCCAATACTCATAGTTGCAGCTGGCAC
>CAVDPO010000102.1:856-6248 GCA_963610855.1 Segatella copri | reverse complement strand
CTTCTCTAACAGAACTAGAAGAAGCTTGCGTATTTGTTTGATTTGCTAAAGACGAATCACTTGTAAGATCCTCAATTAGAGGGGCGCTGGAAGTTGAACTTGTAGAAGTATTATTGGAATTACTGTTAGAATTATTGTTGTAATTACCGCTCGCTAAATCTTTTGACTTTAAGATATTTACCCAAATTAAAACAGCTAAAATACAAATTACAAGAGAAAGAAGTATTGTTACGAACAGCAGCTTGGAAGAAGTTCCACCACGTTTTGAGACTTTATTGTCTGTCATGTCGTCATAGTTTCTAACTTTGCTCGTAATAACACCTCTCGACAATACTTGGAACTTGATTGTACTATATTGACATGAATTCTTCAACGAATAACACTAGCAAAGGGAATATCTCAACCTTACTATTTTCTTTAGCATTCGTAGCTTTAGCTATACTTATAACCTCTCTTGCAAGCCTTATGCTTAGCTCAAGTCCAAAAGCTGGCAAATATATAAATCCCAACGTTGCAACAACAGTAGTAGGTGGCACAATTTACGACAAAAACGGCAGAATTCTTGCAATGGACATCCCTGTTTACAACGTCTATGCAACAAGCGACTGCTCTACTTCCAATATTGTTATACAAACACTTAGCCTACATCTAAACACAACTCCAGATGCAATTATCTCTCGTCTTGCAATAGACACAAAAGATGATAATTTAACTTCTAAGACCAATATTCTTATCCAAAAGAACATAGACATTGATACAAAAAATGCACTTGAAAAAGATCTTGAAGAACAAGGTCTTGATGGATTCGTTTATGTAAAAAAACAATATATGAGAACCTACCCTGCAGCATTTCATGCAATACAACTTATACAGTCAATAGAAAACGCTTATGACAAAGAGCTCTTCCCAATACCACAGTTTAATACAGACACAACTTATGGCAATGACATTTATCTTACAGTTGACTTAGACATACAATATCTTTTGGACTTAGTCGTACAGCAAGTATATGAATTGCAAAACCCAAAGTATGTAGTAGCTGGCATAATAGACATTAAAACAGGAAAAATAAGAGCATGCACAACATATCCGTTCTATGACCCAAACGAAAGTTATGACTCTCAAGGTGAAAACTTGGCTTTCCCTGAGTACATTCATTCTTCAAAAGTCCAAGTTGATAACATCCAAGTCATTGAAAAAATAACAACGCATAATACAAATAGAGCCATTGAAGAAAAGACTTCTAGTATTCAATCTAGTACCAAAGAGCAAATAAAAGAGCTCTACACAGGTCAAAGTTTACAAGAACTGTTATCTAAAGAAGATGGTACAACATCAACAATTTCCATTCTTCCAGAAGAAAACCCTCAATACGTCATCTTTATTTGTTCAAAAGATGCAAAATACTACACAAACTCTTCTGTACTTGATGATGCGCTTGAAGAAATCAAAAACGGTCTTATCTCCCAAGATCACCTGTAAAACCTAAATTTGTTAAGATCTTTTCTTGTTTTATGAGCATGGGCTCACTTGAATCGTTTGTTGTATGATTTTCACCAGATAAATGAAGAACTCCATGGATAAGAAGACGCCTCAATTCTTCATCAACTGGAACTCCAAACGTCTTAGCATTTCTTTCCAACACTTCTGGGCATATAAGAATGTCACCAAGAATGCGGTTTTCATCTAATGAAATAAAAGGAACATCATCAAGAGACGTGTCTTCTGCTGCAAAACTCAAAATATCTGTACTATCGTCAATATTGCGGTACTCAAAATTAAGATCATGCATGTGTTTTTCATCAATAAAAGAAACAGAAAACTCAACATTGCTTAAATCTAAAACTTTTAGCACTTCTTCAAGATATGACAGTACAAAACTCTCTGGAGCAATTCTTTCGTAGTCTTTTTCATCATAGCAAATATCAATTTGGTTTTCCATTCTTTATCTCCTTAGCTCATAATAAATTGTTTAATAAAGAAATCAATCATCATCGTCATCGGGATATTCAATTCTGGAATGATATCTTGCCACAAGTGTTTTCACAAATGAATCGCTTAAAACTTTTATGTCATGCATTGTAAGACCACTGTTATCAAGCTGTCCCCTTTCAATTTTGCCCATGGCAATAGTTTCAATGAGTTTACCAAATTTACCAGCATTTGGAGTTACAGTTCTACTTGCGGCTTCAATGCTGTCTGCAAGCATTACAATTCCGCACTCTGGGAAGTCTGGGATATTGGCATTGTAAGAATAATCTGATGCCTTTACTGTCTCGCCCTTGTTATCCTGGGAGGCTGCTTGAGACTCCAAAGCTTCATGGTAAAAATATTGAATAACATCATTACCATGGTGGTCTGCAATTATCTTTATAACTTCAGGAGGAAGTCTTGCCTCTTTTCCTTTGTCTGCACCAACTTTGACGTGGCTTTTAATAACAGCAACAGACAAACTGGGGCTTATGTCATCATGCTTATTTGCACCACTTTGATTTTCAACGAAATACTCTGGGTGCACAATTTTTCCAATATCATGGTATAGTCCGCCAACTCTAGCAAGAAGAGCATTTGCACCAATTGCACGAGCTCCAGCTTCTGCTAAGTCAGCTACAGTTCTGCTATGACTGTACGTTCCAGGGGCCGTTTGAGATAAACGCGTAAGAATTGGAGTGTCTCTATATGCTAATTCGTAAAGTCTAAATACAGTAGGAAGATTAAAAATTTTCTCAACAACTGGCATTGTAAATGATAAAAGCACATAAGCTGCAGACACGTTGAAAAGAACACCTAAAAGTATCATGAAAATATCTGTAAAATCAGCACCATCAATTATTACAAATAAAATTGCCACAGCAGAACATATCACACAAGAAAAAAACCATTGGTAAACCATATCAATTCTCTTGTTGAAAAATCTAACAAGAAGGACAGCTAGAAAACCACATAGTATACAATAGAAAAAAGTCATAACTGTAGCATTTGGAAGTGTAGCTATTGGAAGAGATAACAAAAATACAGCAATAAGACCTATTCGTTTGTAACTAGATGCCATAGTCATAAAAACAGGAAAAAAGAAGATAGGATAAAATGAAACAATAAACTCAGGTCTTATCTTTGTAACCCAAACAATTATAAAATATGTAGCAATGATTGATAGAACATAAGTAACAGCAAGTAGAATATGGAACTGCCCATAGTGAAGATTATTTCTTCCAAGGAACATTCCAAAGACATAAAGACCAAATCCAATTCCAATTGCATCAAGCACGAAAACACCTAAGAAATCAAGAAGAGACAGCCCCTTGTTTTGAGAACCTAAGAGATGTAGTAGCTTAATTTGTTCTGCATTCACTACTCTATTAGCTTCAATAAGAAGATCTCCTTTTGTAATAGAAATAACAACTGGAGAAACATCCAAAGAAGCCTCTTCTCGTCTTTGAAGTGTTAAATCTTCATCATAAGTTACATTTGGTTCTACAATAGCAAATATTAAATCTTCTAACAGCAATACTTGAGAAGAAGAAAAACTCTTTGCTACAGTTTCAAGCCTTTCTGAAATATAATTTGCAACACTGTCAGAAGAAATAATTGCACTTGAAGTCAAATCAACAGTTTTTTCATTTGGGCTTGTACTGTCTGTTGAGTTTGAAAGATTTCCAACAGTAACTGCAATATACCCTTGTTCTTTAATTAAACTTATGTCTGTTGACTTAAAATAAAGCTGTGAACAAATATCCCTAACAATATCGTAAGAAACAGAAAGAATGTATGAACTTCCATCTTCAAGTAATTTTTTAGAAAGAACAGGTCCAATAATAGAACTTAGAACCTCGCTATCACTATCAAAAAAAGCATCTCTAATCAAATCCATCTTTTTAACAATTTCCATTGTTTTGGTTGGTGAATATGAAAAGATAGGTAAAACTTGAGTTTGAGCCTCAATCCTTTTTTGTTCAGTAGCTTCGTCATCAACAAGGTCTACAGAGCTTTTTGCATATAGTGAAGTTTCTGCAATCTCGCCTATTTCATAATTTGCATAAATTGCCCTATATTGCATGTTGGATGTCGTTTTTACAACTGCAGGAAGTGCAACAGCAAATAAGAGCATAACAACATAGCAAATTATAACAGTGAGCTTATAGTTTTGCACTTTTTCCTTATTGTTGTTTTTCATAAGCATCAATTATCCTTTGGACTATACGAGATCTAACGGTATCTTTTGCATTAAAATTAAGAAACTCAATACCTTCTATTCCTTTGAGTAATTCACGTGCCTGAACAAGACCACTTGAAGAACTATTAGGAAGGTCAATCTGCGTTACGTCACCGGTTATTATAGCACATGAATTCTCGCCAATCCTAGTAAGAAACATTTTCATTTGAGCCTTTGTAGTATTTTGCGCTTCATCAAGTATTATACAAGCATTGTGAATACTTCTTCCCCTCATATATGCAAGAGGCGATATTTCAATTGACCCAGAGTCTTCTAAACGTTTAATAGTCGCAGGTGGAACTATAGCTTCCATGCTATCATACAAAGGCTTTAGATACGGATTAAGTTTTTGAGAAAGGTCGCCAGGAAGAAAACCTAAACTTTCCCCCGCTTCTACAACAGGCCTAGTTAGAATTATTTTTTGTTTACGACCAGACATCAATTCTCCAAGACAATAAGCCACAGCAAGAAAAGTTTTTCCAGTTCCAGCAGGTCCTATAGCAAAAGTAATTTGGCTTCTTTCCATTGCTTTAATGTACTGCCTTTGATTTTGACTTTTGGGGTATATACTCTTGTTTAGAATGTGAATAGCAATATTTCTTTGCTCAGCCTCTAGCGAATTACCATTTTTATTTCTTTCATAATCCAACGAGCTTTCTAATGCTTTTAATTCCATTAAAATTTCAGACTCTGTTATATCATTTGTTATATTTGCAAGGTTAATAAGACGTTGCATAAGTTTTGCAAAAAGCTCAAAACAATAAGGGTTTTCTTCAATAGCAGCATCTTCAATAGAAGCATCTTTAATAGAAGCATCTTTAGAATGACATTCAAGTCTATTTCCTCTAAGATATAACTCACATCCCAAAATTTTTTCCAAATATTTTACATTACAATCATTTGAGCCACAAATTGTACGCATTACATTTGTATCATCAAAGACAAAACTCTCTGTCATATAATTTAATCCTCCGTACTTGTATCCACAGTTTTTTCAACTTTAAGCTCTGGTATTGCATTCCATTTTACATAAACTTTGTAAACAGGAGACCAAACAAGTTTCCCATTTGTTTGAGCCACAAGTTTTCCTTCTGCGCTACAACAGAAATCCCAATCTTTCATGTAATGAATAAACTCCACATAAAAAGAACTCATATTAAAACCAGTGGATCTCCTACC
>CAVDPO010000102.1:0-842 GCA_963610855.1 Segatella copri | reverse complement strand
GTTCAAGTTTATTGTTGAACTTTGTGCTCAAAACATCTAAGTCCCACGCTTTGTCATTTCCAACAAACGATAGTGATGAAGAATAACTTGATGCTAGTTTCCCAAGTTCCCACGAATGAGAGAAAGCAAAACTCATTGATGATGGAAGTAGATTCTCTTTATACTTCACGCTTTCTGAGATAGATAACTTCCCATTAAAGAATTTTAACGAACCGTTTTGTGAAAATGAATATGCTGCAAAAAGATTGTCTTCTTCGTACTTTGTAAAATCATAAGCATTTGCAATAGAAAGAGATAATATACCAGTAGCATAACTTAAACTAAGATTTCCAACACCTGTTTCAAAACCAGTATCACTCTCATTGAAAGAAATATTTGCACTTGCTGTAAATGAATTTTTAGAAAACACAACAGACGGTTTAAGTGTTTGTTTGACAGGTTTCAATGTGCCAGTAAGAGACAATGTAAAAGAACCAAGTTTTTTCTTAACCTCTAAACTGTGCTCTGTCACATCTCCTTTTTTCCATTCGCCCCAAGCGCTAGTACTTTCAGAAATTGTACCGTCAACATCTTTTTTATTTGAAGAATAAATCTTATTTGAAAGTTTATATGTAAGTCCCAACGCTTTGCTTTCTGCAACTAAATTAGAAACAAGAGACATATCATTAACATTTTTATATGACAGGCTTTGGTCACTTTTTTGAGTTATATCGCTTGTAAAAGTATATTGAGGTTTTATTGTTTCTTTAACACTAAACCAAGAATTTGGAGAAGTTCCATTTACATAAAGAGTTCCACTTGTCTTGGAATATAAACTTGAAGGAACAAGTTGTGTTGTGTAC
>CAVDPO010000101.1:0-6501 GCA_963610855.1 Segatella copri | reverse complement strand
TTTTCTTTATTTTTTTTAGTGTTTTTATATTCTTGTATTTTTGCTTTTATTGATTTTAGCAAGTCCGATATTCTCATGTAGCTAAAAATGATATATTTATTGTTAAGGGTCAAGTATTGGCAAATATTTTGTCAAAAGGTTAATTCAAATGAAAGACGAAATAAATGTAGTTTTAGGTTGTTCTAATTCCAATGTTAATTCTAATTTGTTAGCACTTTATTCTCATTGCATGTTGTGTCCAAATAACTGCAATGTTGATAGAACTGTGGGGAAGGTTGGGCGTTGTGGTCAAACAAGTGAAATAAGAATTGCTTGGGTTGGGTTACATATGGGAGAAGAGCCTCCAATTTCAGGAGAAAAAGGCTCTGGAATGATATTCTTTTGTGGTTGCCCTTTACACTGCCAATACTGCCAAAACTACCAAATTAGTGGGTTTTGTGAAAATGCTTCACATTATGATGGTGTTGCTGTCTCTGAAAGTCAGCTTTCTTCTTTAATGCTTGATTTGCAATCTTTTGGGGCTGCTTCAATTAATTTGGTTACTGGAACGCATTATATTCCATCCATTATTGTTGCTTTACAAGATGCTAAAAAAAGAGGATTAACTCTTCCTGTTGTTTGGAACTCATCAGGGTATGAGACTGTTGACGCTCTAAAGCTCATTGACCCGTTTATTGATTTATATCTTTTAGACGCTAAGACTTTAAGTTATAAAGTGGCCTCTAAGTTTTGCGGGCTTGGAAAATATGCTAACAGTATAGTACCTGTAATGTTTTTTCTAAAAGAGCATTATCCTAGAACAACACTTGAGGGTAGAGTAGACGGTGTTTTGATTCGTCATCTTTTGTTTCCAGGAGCTTTAGATAGCACAATGGATTTCTTAGAGTGGTTTTCTTCTAATTTTAAGGACAATTTTTATTTGTCGCTTATGACTCAATTTGTGCCACCTCTTGACGATTCCGGTTTTCCCAAAATTACAAAAGAAGAGTATTCTTTACTTCTTGATGCTCTTGATAATTTTGAAATAGATGGTTTTGTGCAAGAAATGTCTGACAACGAAATTCTGTGGATTCCAGATTTTAGAAAAGATGAACCTTTCCCAAAAGGTTTTGCAAATCCTCTTCCTTCTTTTTTGAAACTGAAAGGAGTTTTGGGAAAAGCTTAAAGAGCCATATTGTTTTGGATTTACTTTAGTATTAGCCTATAGTTGAGCCTACAAAAGGTTTCCCGTTAAGGATTGCAATTGTGTTGTCCATGTTGCGGCCATCGGCACAAATGACCTTTATGCCACTTTCTTGGGCGAGTTTTGATGCAATTGGGTCAAATGGGACATTGTTACCAGGAATCCAAGTGTCTCCCACCATTTTGCGAAAATCATTCCAAGTTATGCTCTCAATGGGAGTAGCATTTGGGTCTTTTCTTGGATCTGCGGTATAAATTTGAGCAACGTTGGAAAGGTTTATGACTGTCTTTGCTCCAAAACGGCGTGCTAGGTATACTGCATCATTGTCTGTTGAAAATCCTGGTTTCCACCCGCCTGCGACAAGAACACGGCCGTTGAATTCAACTGAGCTAGATGAAGGGTCAGTTACAAGGTCATCTATACAAAAATCTCCAAAAATGGATTTTACAAGTTCTCCGTTAAGGTGTGTGGCTCTAATTCCAATCCAGTCTTGAACATTTGCATTCTGTTGTGCTTCTTTGATAACTGTGCGATATGCTTTTTGATACACTCTAGCTGGTGCACCACCTCCGCAAACAAAAATGAGTTTTGCATCTT
Source organism: Segatella copri (assembly GCA_963610855.1). Taxonomy (GTDB): domain Bacteria; phylum Spirochaetota; class Spirochaetia; order Sphaerochaetales; family Sphaerochaetaceae; genus UBA9732. Next base: position 4,721 of record CAVDPO010000101.1, on the reverse strand, counting down.
TATTGTCGTTCAAATATTCTGTCATTTTATCTAGAAATGTTGTAAGGAATTCGCAATTGACGTTATCAGGTGCTATGATTGAGCCACCCACAGAAAGAACATAAATGCCCATGGAAAAATCTCCTCTTTATTGTGCTTTTGTGATTTTATTGTTTGAGTGGCCTTGTGACAAGATTTGTAGTGCGTTTTATGGCTTAAGATTGCTAGTTTTGTTTTTCTCTGGGGTTTTTGCAAAAACCTTTTCTACCTATGCTTTGGTACATACTGTGGTACATACTGCCTTGGTACATACTGTCCCTGCACGGCACAGGCGAATGCAGGGACAAGTAATTTGTATGGAAAGAATAGCGGGCTTGATTTAGTCTGCTTTATTAGAGTTTTTTGCAAAAACCTCTCCAGAAGCTTCTTCTGTGCTATTAGGCTCTACTTTCTCTTCTGGAATGTCAACAGTACATTCTAAATCTTCCTCCTGCATGTCTTCTTCCACGGTTTCTTCACTTGAAAATGCTTCATAGAAAGACTCTTTTTCAGAGAGAGTGGTTTGTGCAATGTCATTTTGAGATGATTGTGCAAGCGTAACAGATTTTTCATTTTTCTTTTTCTCCATAGTTTTTTGAGTGTTTTCTTGAGAAAAATTTTTGTCTTGACGTTCAGGTTGGAATTCAATGTGCTCTGCTATGATAGTGACAGTTTCATGCGGAATCCCATTGGTTTTCCAACTCATTTGGCGCAGTCTTCCAACCACGCGAACGCCACGTCCTTTTTTTAGATAATTTAGACATGCTTGAACTGAAGATCCAAAAACTTCGACAATGAAAAATGATGTGTCAGCTGTCCATGCTCCATTTTTCAAGTAATAGCGATTATTTGCTATTGAAAACTGACACTTTTTGAAATTACATCCAAAAATGATTTCTTTAGGATCTCTTGTAAGATTTCCTTCTACGAGAACTGTGTTTAAGTTGTTCATAGACTACTCCTGTAAAGGGCTAGATTTAGAAAACTAGATTTAGAACATCTGTATACCACAGACTTTATGTTCTGTTTTTTCCCTTCAATAGTCTAAGTACAAAAAACATGATGTTTTCATTCACGATTTTGATGCGAAAAAGAAACTATTTTAGGAATTTCTTTGAGAAATTTTGAGAATTTTTTGCAATGTGAGTTTTGAAGGTAGTTTGTAAAAGACTTTTTACTTTAGGAAAGTAAAAATCACTTTTTCTTGTCCTCCACAAATCATGCCTAATTCAGACGACGAATTAAGAGAGAAATCTTTTACTAAGAAATTTGTATTGTCTTGCATCATTTGTTTTGCAATTTCTATTGCATCTTTTTCTATTGCACCACCACCAATTGTGCCATGTAAAGTTCCATCTAATTCAACAAAAAGCTGGCTTCCAACAGAGCGTGGAGCAGAGCCGTGTTTTTCAACAATTCGTACATCTACGCCTTGTTTGCATGCCATAGTGCGCAAAATTGAGGGGTCCATTATGACTAAATCTTTATTAGTGCGGAATACAGAAATAAGCTCTGCCATGATTGAAATTGCAATTTCTTGTGGGGTAACAGCCCCAATCTTTAGACCAATGGGAGAGTGTACCTTATCTAATTGCTCTTGAGAAAATCCTTTTTCTATCATTTTTCCCATTGTGACAGCAATTTTACCTTTTGAACCAATCATTCCAATGTAAGAATTGTTATGATTAAGTGCATATTCTAAGCACGCTGTATCATACGTATGCCCATGAGTAACAATAATGTAATATGGAGCATATACATCATAATTTGATTTGAGGATCTCTTCATATGGCTTTGTTATACGATAAGCAAGAGGAAATCGCTCTTGTGTGCAAACATCACAACGTTCATCTGCAACAGTAACTTCCATACCTTGTAAAATAGCAAGATCATAAAGAGCTTTTGAAACATGGCCAGCACCAAAAATAAAAAGATTTGGTTTTAGTTTGATTTGCTCATAAAGAATTTTATCACTGTTTGTTTCGTTATTTATGTCTTCACAAAAGGAAGATTTACTTTTAGATGATATTTTGCATGATATTTCACAATTAGTGCTATTAGGCTTAACAAATCTAGTTGCAACAACTTTGTCATTTTGAAGAATTTGCATGTCTCCAGTTGTAATGTTTGTTATTCGTTGAACTTCTCCCAATTCCAAAGTTTCTAGAAATTTCTCATAAAAATTATTGCGAACATTGAGAGCATTACTTTTAGCATTACTTTGCTCAAAACGGGTAGACCGTTTTGAATTACTTGAAAAACTATTCACTTAAGATCTCCTTTAAGCATTCCAATGTTATGCCAATCTCTTCTTTTGTTGTAAAAGGGCCTGGTGAGAAACGCAATGTGCCGTTTGGAAAAGTCCCAAGGCTCTTGTGTGAAGCAGGTGAGCAGTGTAGTCCAACTCTAGTTTCAATGCCTTGTCTTTCAAGTAGTTGCGAAGAAATATATGATATATCTTTCTTTTTAGATACTATTGAGATGACATTAGTTCTTTGGTTTTTATTTGAACTATTAAGTTTAGCTCCAACAATTTCAATACCATCAATAGACTCTAGGCCTTTATATAAAAATTCAGTTGCAAGTTGCATTTGCGCTTTAAGTTTCTCAAGATTAGAAAGAGTAAACTCTGTAGCTTTTGCAAAACCAAGTATTCCAGGTAAATTAAGAGTTCCTGATTCTAGTCTGTCTGGTAATGAGTGCGGAATTTCTTCACTATCGCTTTCAGTTCCAGTTCCTCCAACAATTAAAGGCTCCATTGATAGTGCAAGATCGTGCTTTAGTACCATTCCTCCAACGCCTTCTGGTCCAAGAAAGCCTTTATGTGCTGTAAAACAAATGCCACTAGCATTCAAAGAATTCATTTTTAAGTCTATAAATGGAGACGCTTGTGCGCTATCGATAAAAAATAGAAGATTATGTTTTTTTGCAATATTGGCTAACTCTTGTATGTTCTCTACGTGGCCCGATACATTTCCACAAGCATTTATAATCATTGCTTTTGTATTTGGCAGTATGAGGCGTTCAACTTCATCTACCTTTGAATAACCATGCGGTGTTGCTGGAATTCTAGAAAAAGGGATTTTGCACTGTACAAGAGGTCTCATTGTGGCATTGTGCTCGCTAGATGTAACAATAACATGACAGTTTTCAGTGCCATTTTTACAATACAAAGGTTTTAGGATGCCCTTAATAACCCAATTTAATGATTCTGTGATAGAACGTGTGAAAATTACATCCTCTGGTCTATCATGTCCGTAAAATGATGCTAGCGTCTTACGCAAAGAATAGACTTTTTCAAAAAGCTTAAAAGATTGCTCGCTTTCTGTCCTGTTTGGGTTTAGACAGTCGTTTTCCAAAAAGTTTGACATTTCTTTGCAAATATCTGGTGCTTTGGGAAAAGATGTTGCTGCATTATCAAGGTATATTCTTTTTTTCATATTTTTCTTTCCAAATAGTGCAGGGTTTTTGGAAATTACTTCTAATCTCTTTTGCCAAAACTCCAAAACTATTAAAGATTTCGCAAAAACCTTCCGCTGAGACATGATAGCACAAAAGGTTCATGTCCTCAACTTTCCATTGTATTTCTAAAATGATTATGGTATTCTCTCGTTCGTGTAGGAGATTTTGTATGAAATCAACAATTGCAAACTCAAAAGGCTTGTCAAAAGATAAAATTCTTTTGATCATAACTGGCTGTGTCGTAGGAATTGCAGCAGTTCTTCTTACGATTTTTGGAAATCCTGGCAATATGGGATTTTGTATTGCATGTTTTATTAGAGACATCTCTGGAGCTGTAAAGCTTCATAATGCACCTGTAGTACAGTATTTAAGACCAGAAATCATTGGCCTTGTGCTTGGTTCTTTTATTGTGAGTCTTGTAAAAGGCGAATTCAAACCACGTGGTGGCTCATCTCCAATGCTTCGTTTCATGATTGCTTTTTGCGTTATGATTGGCGCTCTTGTGTTCCTTGGTTGTCCTCTTAGAATGGTTCTTAGACTTGCAGCTGGAGATCTCAATGCACTAGTTGCTCTTGTTGGATTTGCTTGTGGAATTGCGCTTGGTTGTTATTTCCTTAACAATGGATTCTCTCTTGGAAAAGCGTATCCTCAAAATGCACTTGAAGGCGCAGCACTTCCTGCAATCAATGTAGGACTTCTTATTCTTGCACTTTTTGGTACAACTCTTCTTGCATATTCTGAGTCTGGTCCTGGTTCAAAACACGCACCAATTATTCTTGCACTCGCTTGTGGTCTTATCGTTGGCATTCTTGCTCAAAGATCCAGAATGTGTTTTGCAGGTGGAATAAGAGACATTATCCTTCTTAAAGATTGGAGTCTTACACTTGGCTTTATTGCTGTATTTGTTTCAGCTCTTATCTTTAACCTCATTGCCGGAAAATTCAGTCTTGGATTTACAAACCAACCAGTTGCACACGCACAGCATATTTGGAACTTCCTTGGAATGGTTGTTGTAGGACTTGGTTCTGTCATGCTTGGTGGTTGCCCATTAAGACAGCTTATTCTTGCAGGTGAAGGAAATTCTGACAGTGGTGTAGCTGTCCTTGGATTTGCTGTAGGCGCTGCATTTGCACACAATTTTGGGCTTGCAAGCTCTGCGGCATCAGATACTAGCCTTGGCGGACCTAGCATAAAAGGCAAAGTAGCTGTTTTCATTTGTTTGGCATTCTTGTTAATTGTTG
>CAVDPO010000100.1:0-2001 GCA_963610855.1 Segatella copri | reverse complement strand
TCGAGAACTTTAAACTTGCAATAAAAAGTATGGTTACAAGTAAGATGAGAACATTTCTCTCTCTACTTGGTATTGTCATTGGCGTTGGCTCTGTTGTAGCAATTATGACTCTTGGCGAAAGTGTCAAAGGCTCTATTAATGATGAAATGGAACTTTCTGGCATGGATCTTGTAACGCTTAACAATATGGGAAGCAACACAATTTTTGATGAAGAGCTCGCTTATTCAATCAAAGAAAGAGTGATGGGAATAGATAATGTGTGCATTCAAACAGTTGGTAATGCAACAGTAAGACATTTGCAAGAAGCTACGAGTGCAACTATCTATGGAGTGTCTTCAACGTATGGAGAAATCCAAAAACTTGAGATAATGGATGGCTCTTTCTTCACTATGGAAGACAATACGCAGTGTAAACAGGTCGTGGTACTTGGATATGATATTGCTTTGGATTTATTTCCTGGTGGTGATGCACTTGGGAACTACGTTTCTATATATAGAACCCAAGCTAAAACATACAAAGTAATTGGAGTTTTGGAAGATACGTCAGAGTCATCTACCTCCAATACCAATGATAATGTTTATATGCCATTTTATACGTATAGCCAAAACATGAGAAAGATAACAAGTGTGTCTACTTACTACTTCCAAGTAAATGATAATTTCTCTACAACAGATGTATCATCATCTATCAAAACATATATGTCTTCTTTGGCTTCTTCTAGTGAGTATATGGTCTCTACTGCACAAGAGTTTGTTGATATGGCAAATTCAATTATGGAAACGCTCACTACATTTCTTTCTGCAATTGCTGCTATCTCTTTGATTGTTGGTGGTATTGGAATCATGAACATCATGCTTGTTACAGTTGTAGAGAGAACAAAGGAGATTGGTATTAGAAAGGCTCTTGGCGCCACTCCAAAGACCATAAGACATCAATTCCTTGTTGAAGCAATGGTTCTTTCTATATGTGGTGGCATACTGGGCATTCTCTTTGGTCTTGTGGTGAGTTACGTTGTTGCATCGGCACTTTCATATGGCTTAAAGCTTTCTATATTATCTATTATTCTCTCTTTGGCTTTCTCTTCTGCTGTTGGAATTTTCTTTGGATGGTATCCTGCAGCAAAGGCTTCGTCATTGGATCCTATTCAAGCACTCTCTTACGAGTGAGTTTTACGACGAGTGAGTTTTGCTAAGATCCTATAAAACGCCTCTCTAAAATGCTTCTCTAAAACGAGCCTCTAAAACGTGTGATAGACAACAAAAGTTCAATGAAATAGAATATCAAGCAAAGTTTGGAGGCCCTATGGAAAGTAAAGCTAATTTTACAAGTTTTGACCAAGTTATAGCTTACATGGAGCATTTTACAAACCTTGAAAAGTTAACCAATAAATACAGTGTAAGAACGTATAGACTAGATAGGATGCAGGCTCTTCTAAAAGAGCTTGGAAATCCACAAGAATTTTATAAAACTATTCATATTGCTGGAAGTAAAGGAAAAGGATCTGTTGCAAGTTATATAGCAAAAGGACTGGAGGCTACTGGTCTAAAAACTGGGTTATACATGTCTCCACACGTAAGTGATTATAGAGAGCGTTTTACCATTTGTGGTAAGTTTATTGATGATGACTTACTAATTAAAACAGGTAATCTTCTAAAAAATAAACTTAAAGATTTTCATTTTTGTGATACTTTAGGAGAAAATGAGCCAACGACATTTGAACTTTACACTTCTTTTGCATTTTTACTTTTCAAAGAAACTGGTTGCCAATGGGCTGTAGTTGAAACTGGTCTTGGAGGAAGGCTAGATGCAACAAATATTTTGCATCCTCAAGCCTGTGTATTAACCCCAATTGAACTTGAACATACAAACATTCTTGGAGATACAATTACAAAAATTGCAACTGAAAAATCTAAGATCATTAAAAAAAATACTCCTGTTTTTACATCACTACAAGAAAAAGATGCAATAGAAGTTTTTAGAAATGAAGCTAAAGCTCAAAAT
>CAVDPO010000099.1:0-4966 GCA_963610855.1 Segatella copri | reverse complement strand
AGGTGCCACAGCTTAAGCCTCGCTCAGTCTTCATACATGAGGCCACAATCATTTCATACAAGGCTCCTTTTCTTAGAATAAAACTTCACGTTTCAAAAGGAACGTATGTTCGTGCTTATGCACGGGATTTGGGACATTTATGCTCAAGCTGTGCTTATGTAAAAGAGCTATATAGAACATCAATTGGGCCTTTTGATGTAAATAATGCAATCCCCTATGATGATTACGATAGTCTTAAGGCAATTTCTTTGGCAAAAGAAGACAATTTGGACTTACTAAGTAAAATTGCAGGAACTGTTTTTATACAGACAAATGATTTAGAGTCTTTCAAATTGAAAAATGGAGCTATCCCTCAAAGTGTGAAAAAACGTCTTTCGCAAGAAAGTAACGGGTTTGCAATATTTACAAACGGCAGCAAAGCTTTTTGTATATACAGTCTTAAAGAAAAAAAGATAATTTGCCAAATTAGGGAAGATGAATAATGGAAACTTTAGACTTTAAGCAACACATATTAAAAGATGTTCCCTGTGTTGTTAGTATTGGAGTTTTTGATGGTTTTCATTTGGGACATTCAGAGATAATTAAAAAGAATGTTTCTTTAGCTCGTGAAAATAATTGGCAAAGTGTTGTAATTACATTTTCTGTAAATCCTAAGATGGCAAAGGGTTCCATGGAATATGTTAAACCTTTGGTATCGGTTTATAAATTGAATGAAATGTTAACAAAGTCAGGCATCAACTGGCATTGTGTAATTGACTTTTGTGACGATATGAGTAAACTGTCCGGTGAGGAGTTCATTGCTATGCTTTGTACGTCGTACAATGTTAAAGCAATGGTTGTTGGGACAAGCTTTCGTTGTGGAAATCCCTCTAGATGTGCTGGTGTTTCGCAAATTGCTGAATATTTGTCCAAATATACTTCATCTACTTCTTTAGTGGTTGTTCCTTCTGTCTTTGTAAACGGAGAAGAAGTGAGTAGCTCCTTAATTCGTAGATGTCTCCTAACAGGTAATTTGGAAAAAGCTTCCTCTTTACTTGGCAGAGCGTACAGTCTTGATATGAGGAATATCCCTTATAAATCGAGTCAAAACCGCCTGTTTTATGATGTCCGTACTCTTGAACAACTTATTCCAAAGGAAGGGTTGTACATGGTGAGAGCGACAGGAAATGAAGCATTTGTTAACAGCAAGCTTCAAATTTCAGAGGATCATTTGGCTCTGGAACTGCCTGTACGGATAATTCCAAATGAGATTACATTCCTAGGAGAGTAACATATGGTTACTAAGGAACAGAAACAAGAACTCATCGTAAAATTTGGTGGAGATGAGAAGAACACAGGCGCTGCAGAAGTTCAAATTGCACTTCTTACAGCTAGAATTAACGACCTTCAAAATCATTTTAAGGCTAATCCAAAGGACCATGCTTCAAACCGCGGTCTTCTTAAAATGGTAGGACAAAGAAGACGTCTTCTTAAATACATCAAGAATAACGACATTGAGAAATATCGTTCACTTATTGCTGAGTTAGGACTCAGAAAGTAAATGTAAACAAGTTTAGGCCCTGTTTCAACGGGGCCTTTACTGCGTCTATTGGCAGTTATTATTGTTGATACTGCTATCCCAAAAATTGTCAAAAAAGTTAAGATTTTCTAAGTTTCTTGCGGCATAGAAGCTTAATTTTGGCTTTTTAGATTATAGAGGTTGTGTAAGATTTTTTAACAAACCTTTAGAAAGAAGTAAAAAGAAGTAAAGAAGTTAAAGGAAGAAAAAGAAAGAATGTCAGATGTAAAAAAAGTTTCAGTAAAACTTGGTGATGACTATCTTGTCTTTGAGACAGGAAAGATTGCCAAGCAGGCTAATGGTGCTGTATATGCGCATTATGCAGGTTCCGCTGTTATAGCCACAGTATGTTGTTCAGATGCTCCAAGCGAGCCTTTGGATTATGTTCCAGTTTCAGTTGAATACAATGAAAAATATTATGCCGCAGGAAAAATCCCAGGAGGTTTCCTAAAAAGGGAATCCAAACCAAAAGACAAAGAAATTCTCGTTAGTCGTCTAATCGACCGCCCAATGAGACCTTTATTTGATAAAGCATTCAGCCGTGAAATACAAATTGTTCCAACTGTTGTATCTACAGACCAAATTAACACACCAGATGTAATTGCAATCAATGCAGCAAGTGCAGCTGTTACAATTTCCGATATCCCATTCAATGGCCCAATTGCAGGCGTTAGAGTGGCACTTGTTGATGGCAAATATGTAATAAATCCAACATTTCAGCAAATTGAAAACTCTGATTTAGACATTGTTGTTGCAGGAACAAGAGAAGGTATTACAATGGTTGAAGGTGGAGCTCATGAAGTATCTGAGCAAAACATGCTTGATGCAATCGCTGCTGCACAACCAGTAATTACAATGCTTTGTGATGCTCAGCTTGAGCTTAAGAAATTAGCTGGAAAGGAGAAACTTCCAGTCCTTGAAATAAACGAAGATCTTTCATGGTTAGAGCCAATTCGTGAATATGCAAAACCACTTGTTAAACAGGCATCTTTTGGAAGCAGTAAAGAAGCTAGACATGATGCTTTGGCACAGGTTCAGGCCAATACTCTTGTAAAATTTGCAGATGAAGTTTCTTCTCATGATGATGGAAAAGTTCAAATTGCAAAACTTTTTGATGATTTGGCTTATGAAGTTCTTAGAGCCTCTATTCTTGATGATGGTGTTCGTGTAGATGGTAGAAAAGTTACAGAGATTAGACCCATCACTTGTGAAGTTGGAGTTCTATCACGAACTCATGGAAGTGCTCTATTTACAAGAGGGGAAACTCAAAGCCTTGCTGTAACAACTCTTGGAACAGTCCAAGATGAACAACTATTTGATAATATTGACGGAGATAAGAATTATAGCAACTTTATGCTACATTATAATTTCCCTCCATATTCAGTAGGTGAGACTGGTCGTCTTACAACAGGAAGGAGAGAAATTGGCCACGGTCATCTTGCACAAAGAGCTCTTCAAGCTGTCGTTCCTTGCAAAGATGAATTCCCTTATACAGTTAGAGTTGTAAGTGAAATTATGGAATCAAATGGTTCTTCCTCAATGGCATCGGTCTGTGGAGGTTGTCTTTCATTGATGGATGCTGGCGTTCCAATTTCAAAACCTGTTGCAGGAATTGCAATGGGCCTTATAACAGAGGGTGCCGATTACAGCCGTTACACAATTTTGTCCGATATCCTTGGAGAAGAAGACCATCTTGGAGACATGGACTTTAAGGTTGCTGGCACTAGGGATGGTATTACAGCTTTCCAAATGGATATTAAGATTGCAGGTGTCACTCCAGAGATTATGAGTCGTGCTTTGCAACAAGCAAAAGAGGGGCGTTATCATATTCTTGGAATTATGGAACAAACTCTCTCTGCTCCTAGAGCCGATATCAACCAATATGCTCCAAAAATTCTTACTACAAAAGTAGAAGAAGAGAAAATTGGGGCCGTTATTGGAACTGGTGGAAAGACAATTAAGAGTATTGCTCAGGTAACTGGTGCTGAAGTAAATATTGATGACACTGGAGTTGTTACAATTTATGGTAAAAATTCAGCAAGTGCTCACGCAGCTTTAGAAATGATTAAGTCTATTGTTGAGGAACCAGAAGTTGGTAAAATCTATCAAGGAACCGTAAAACGAATAATGGATTTTGGTGCTTTTGTTGAGATTATTCCAGGAAAAGAAGGCCTTTGCCACATTTCTAAACTTGCAAGAACTAGAGTAAACAATGTTTCCGATATCCTAAAAGTTGGACAAGTCATTCCTGTTAAGTTAATTGAAATTGACCGTACTGGTGGTAGACTTAGCCTTTCTTATATTGATGCTATTGACCCAGAAGGGGAGACAAAAGTATCAGAAAAGAAGCCTAGAGAATATAAAAACTCTGACAGACGTACTTCTAAACCTTATGGTCATTTTGACCATGATAAAAAGGATAGAAAGGCTAAATCTTTTGATACAACTAATGAGGAAAACTAATTTGAGTTTGAATTGTGAAGTAAAAGTCCTTTTAGAGCCAGGAGCTAAGGCTCCTGTATATAGTTCTTCTCAAGCAGCAGGCGCAGATATCTGTGCCTGCTTGTCTAATATCTCTAGTGGGAGCCTTGTTATTGAGCCTCACTCATGGGTAGCTGTTCCAACAGGAATACATATTCAGTTACCGGTAGGTTTTGAAGCTCAAATTAGGCCACGCTCAGGACTTGCCGCAAAATTTGGAGTTACTGTACTCAATGCTCCTGGAACTATTGATAGTGATTATAGAGGAGAGATTAAAGTTCTTCTTATAAATCATTCAAATTGTCCTTTTGTTGTAAACAATGGTGATAGAATTGCCCAAATGGTTGTTGCTAAACATGAAGTAGCTTCATTTGAAGAAGTCTCTATCCTCTCAAATACAGAGCGAGGAGTAGGGGGCTTTGGATCCACAGGGATAAAGTCTAATTAGTTTTGAGGCAGTTTCTAAATAAATTAGAAACAGGAGAGCTGTAATTTATGTCAAAAAAAGAAGGCTACAACAAGCTCTATTGGTACGTTGGAAGAGAATATCTTTTTTCGTTCCTCATTGCTTTTGTATTCTTCTTTTTTATTTTTTTTGTTAACCAAATTCTTGTTCTTGCTCAAAAAATACTTCTTAAGAATGTTAGATTAAGTGATGTTCTAATGCTTGTTGTGCTATCAATCCCTCAATTTCTCATGTACACTATGCCTTTTAGTTCTTTGGCATCGGCAAGTATGGTCATTGGAAATTTCTCTTCTCAAAATGAAATTTTAGCTCTTCGTTCTTGTGGTATTCAAACTGGAAGGATTTTTGTTCCAATAGTTGGAATTTCACTTCTTTTTTCAATCTCTACTTTGTTTATTGCTGACAGAATGATTCCATACACAACAGAACAGTATAGGGCATTATATGCACAAGTCCTAGAA
>CAVDPO010000098.1:3413-4469 GCA_963610855.1 Segatella copri | reverse complement strand
GGAAAAATTATTTCTAGAATTGAAGACAAAGGCTATAAAATTGTAGCTCTAAAAATGATTCAAGTAAGCGAAAAGCAGGCAGCTGAGCATTATGCAGAGCACGTTGGAAAGCCTTTTTACCCCGCACTTGTTAAATTTATTAGAAGCGCTCCAATTGTTGGTATGGTCGTTGAAGGGGAAGATGTCATTCTTGGAATGAGGCAAATTATGGGAAAAACAAACCCTTCTAATGCCGATGTTGGAACAATTCGTGGCGATTTTTCTCCAGAAATGAGTTATAACGCCGTTCATGGTTCTGACAGTCCAGAAAGCGCAGCTAGAGAAATTGCTATTTACTTTAGTAAAGAAGAGATTTGTGATAATTGGAAAACTATGTTTGAGCTTGTCAAAGAAAATATGGAAAAGTAAGGTGTTTGGACAAAAACGTTAAGTTCCAAACTCTAAGTTCCTAATTTGCAAAGCTTTTGCATGCTTGACCAAAACAAAGTATAAAATCTATACTCAATTGCTCAGTGTGTTCTTATTAAATACACTATAGACAAGAAAATCCCGCTTTAAGCGATAAATTATGGAGATAAACCATGAGTTACAAAGGCAAGAGAACATATCAGCCAAGTAAAGTAAAAAGAAACAGAAAATTTGGATTCAGAGCTCGTATGGCAACAAAGGGCGGTCGTTTGGTATTGGCAAGAAGAAGAGCAAAAGGCAGACATAGCCTCACAGTCTCTGATGAGAAAAAGCCTTACTAAGAAACAAATTATTAGACTTAAAGCAGATATTGACAATGTTTTTGAGGCAGGAAAAAGATTTTCTCTTTCCTGCTTTAAGCTATATGTTAGTGAAAATAATTTAACCTATAGTAGGCTCATTGTCATTCCTGCAAGACACTATGGCAATTCTGTTCAGCGAAATTTGATAAGGCGACAAGTCAAAGAAATTTGGCGTACAAACCAAGAAAAAATCAAAGAAGGATTGGACATGGTTGTTGTTGTGTATCCTGGTAAAGCTTTGAAATATGAAGAAAAAGAAAGTACTTTATTAGAACTCTTTAGAAAA
>CAVDPO010000098.1:0-3403 GCA_963610855.1 Segatella copri | reverse complement strand
GGCTGATTTTTTGTTTTTATATTTCATTATTGATAAAGATTTTACCAACGATTTTTTAGGAGAACAAAATGGAAGGTAAAACACTTCTTGCTGTAGTTTTATGTGTAGTCATTCTTTTTGTAAGTATGTTTATACAAACTACATTTTATTCGAATTCAGCAGCAGTCTCAAATGAAGAAGAAGTTGTAAGTGAAGATGTTTCAAATACAGTCGAAAAAGAAGAAAATAAAATTGTCGCATTGGAAGATTCCAATTCCAAAGAGGCTTTTAGTTTTGAAACAAATATCTTTGAAATAACGTTTGACCCTGTTGGTGCAAGTATTAAGTCTTTAGTTATGAAAGACCATGCAAATGCAGATGGCCAGCACGTGGACCTTGTTTTTAAGGGTGAAAATGATAACAATGCGTTCTTAACTTATTGGGGAAGTGATTTGTCAAATCCAATAATGGATACTTTCTCATATACAGTTGAAAATTCACGTGTAGTTTTCTCTCATGATTACAAAGATGCAAATGGAAACGTTTTTACTCTCAAAAAGACTTTTGAATTTAAGGATAGTGATTATTTGTTTGCTGTAACAGTAGATATAGAGGGAACTTCATCATTTAGCGGAATTGATGATAATGGTTATGCATACACACTTGCATACGAGCCACAGGTAGGTCCGTCATTCACACAAATGAAGAATAACAGCTATGACTACAGACGTGTTTACATAAATGCTTATAAAGATAACGGAAAGACAAAAAAACAAACTGTTAAATTTACTGATGGAAGTTTTGAAACAACAAGTAACCTTAAATGGATAAGCCTTACAAGTAAGTATTTTACAGTCATTGCAGCGCCAGAAAGCAATGTTGCATATAAATATACAGCATTACAAAGCACAAATGGCGATATAGCACAAACAAACGGTATTTATCTATCAAGGCCCGCAACAGAGGCATCTTCAAGCGAGACAGTTTATTTCTATTGTGGACCCCAGCTTAAAAAGTATCTTGGTTCATACTATAGCGGAACAGATAACGCTTGGGGCTTAAGAGATTTGAATCTTGATGATGCAATGGAAAGTGGTTCTGCTCTTGGATGGCTTGAGACTATTCTTAAATGGATACTTAATTTGCTTTACAAAGTAGTCCCAAACTATGGCGTTGATATTATTTTGCTTACAATCTTGCTTAAGATTGTGCTTTGGCCTCTTTCTAAGAAGGGTACTGAATCAACAGCAAGGATGTCTGCGCTTAACCCGCAAATACAGGAATTGCAAGAGAAATACAAAGACAACCCACAAAAACTTAACCAGGAGACGGCAGCACTTTACAAGGAAGCGGGCGTAAGTCCTTTAGGCGGATGTTTGCCTCTTCTTATCCAATTCCCAATCCTCATAGCTTTCTATGGGCTTCTTAATAAGCACTTTGAACTTAGAGGCGCAATGTTCATTCCTGGTTGGATTCCAGATCTCTCTGTTCCAGAGACAATTATAACTCTTGGATTTAGTATTCCTGTTCTTGGGTCTGAAATTCACTTACTGCCAATTCTTTATACTGTTAGTATGATTCTTTCCATGTCTCTTACAAACGCACAGAATAAATCTGTTGCTTCACAGGGAACTGGAATGATGAAGTTTATGACATATGGAATGCCAATATTCTTCTTCTTTGTTCTTTACAGTGCTCCATCTGGACTTCTTCTTTATTGGACAGTAAGTAACGTTCTTTCAATCATTCAACAGCTTTATGTTAATAAAGTTATGAAGAATAAGCCTGTTGTTGAAAAGAAAGAAGAGACAAAAGTTCCTGAAGCAGTGAGAAAATATCAAGAAAAACTCAAGAAGATAGAAGAAGATAAGGCAAAAGCACAAAAAGAAGCTGCAAAGAATGCCAAGAAAAACAAGAAATAATAGAGGGAAAATATATGACAAAAGATTTTGAAGGAAGAACAGAGCAAGAGGCTATTAACAAAGCTATAGAAGAGCTACATATTGAAAGAGACGACTTTGATGTTGAAATCTTAGACAATGGTCGAAGAGGTCTCTTTAAGAAAGCTAATGTAAAAATTAGAGTTCACATTGATACCCTTAATGATGAAGAAGATTCTCCTCTTAGTGTTTTTGATGAAAGAGAAGATGACGATTTGAATTCTTCTACTTTTGATGAAAATGATTCTCGTGAAGAAGAGGAAGAAGATCTAGAGCCAAATGAAGAGCTTGAAAGAGAAGTTTGCCAATTCCTTGATGGTGTTATTGAACACATGGGATATAGTGCTACAACAAAAGTAGTTTCAAGAAAAGGTAGAAAAGTTAATCTTTCAATTGAAAGTGATGATTCAAGCATAATTATTGGTAGAAAGGGAAAGAACCTTGATGCTCTTCAAATTTTAGCTAATGTTTTTGCGGGAAAAATTGACTCTGAGAGAAAAATTATTGTTGATTCTGAAGCATACCGTATTAGACATGAAGAGCAAATTATCAAGAATGCTTATAGAACAGCTCAGCAGGTTCGCAAAACAGGCCGTTCTCATCTTCTTGAGCCAATGAATCCGTATGAAAGAAGGCTTGTACATACTGCACTCAATGATGTTACAGGAATTGAGACAAAAAGCGAGGGAGAAGGCCTCTTTAAGCAAGTACGTATCATCTCAAAGAGAAGGCGTTATAACTAAGCTCTAGAGGCTTTGAGGTAGCCTCTAGGATATCTTTCAAAAGGGCTGTAATAAAAAGTATGGTTTTCCTATTAGCGCGTTACAGCTCTTTTTTATCGCCAGAACGTACTTTTCTATGCCCCAAGAACAAAAAAAGACTATTTAATTACTAACAAAAACCCATTTCGTTTTGAACCAACCCTCTTTATATAACCTTTAATTTGGAGAGATGTTAAGGCTCTTTCAATTGTTCGTTTTGTTAGAGATAGTTCTTCTGCTATGCTGTCTGCCGTTTTTTCTCTGTCAAGTATAAGAAGTTCTAATATTTTTCTTTCCGTTTTTGATATATGTTCGTCAAGAACTTCTTGTTTATTTTCTTTTTGTATAGGAAGTTGCTCAATGATGTCTTTATTAAATGGAATTGTGCATTTTATATAATCTTCACCAATATCAAAAGCTTCTTTCCCATATCGTTTAATTATTGTTGGTATTCCATGTCCTGTGTGTTCTGAGATTTCCATATTCATAAAAATTCGCATGAGAGTTGTGTTTCTTGGACGGCTTACGCCTTCAAAAAAAAGCTCTTTTGTTAAACCAAAAGGAAGCCCTCCATGAGAAAGAATTTCTATCCTATTCTCAAACATAGAGAATAATGGTTCTGTTATTGTCCAATCATTGTGAATGAGAGCATTTATAACAGCTTCATCAACACAATCCATATCATATAAGAAGGTATCTCTTCGTGGTCTTTCTGTTGTATCT
>CAVDPO010000097.1:1756-4093 GCA_963610855.1 Segatella copri | reverse complement strand
TCATTGCTCCATACGAAGGAGTTTTTTCCTCATTACTGCTAGATGTCAGCTTTGTTTCTAGTTTTTGGGCGCCAGATTTGTCATAAACGCAATATGTATAGCCATCACTAGTTTTAAGATTAACAAAAACATAATCGCCATTCTCTAGTATTGTGTACAAACTGCCATCAAGTTCTTTGTTAGTTTCTGTGCTTGTAGCATTTAGGAAGTTAAGCGTTGATTGACTTTCTTCAACAGCAACATAAACACCATTTACCAAAAGTTGCGTAACACCTTCGACAGCCGTATAACTATCATCCAAAGTTCCATCTGTCTTGTATTTGACAAGTTTTGCATCTTTTAAGGCTGTTTCTTCCGTTGATCCAGTTTTTGATGTTAGTACATATATGGCATCAGATATAAGGCATGCACTCTTTATTTGTGCTTCACTTGTTGAAGATACGATTGTCTTGACTTCTTTTGAAGTCGCATCTATAGAAATTACAGAGGAATCGGTCTGTACATAGTGGCAATCAGAGGTTTTTCCCAAATATGCCATTACTTTAATACCAGCATCTTTTTGTGAAGATGCAATCTTAGAAAAAATACCTTCTTGTGCGTCAAGATTGCAGGAGCTAAGAATTAGAGCAAACAAGAGTATTGATATAATGAAAAGTGATATTTTTTTCATGTGAAGTCTCCTATTAGTGGCGGTATGATACGACAATGGCAAGTGGAATCATCCCAAAGAGTGCACTACTGTCGCTTTTCCCGGAATTCTTAGTATATAACTCGGCTGTGGTTGTTATACCGGCTTCAATTCCAATGCCCCAAGATTCTGTTACATAGAAAGATGGCTGAATTGTAAGGCTTGCGTATGGAGCAAGGTATTTGCCTTCGTCATATTTTATAAATGTCATTCCCAAATTTGCAGACAAAGCTAAGTCAAATAAGCCCGTTTGAACAGGTACATACGTAAGTTTTGCTGTAATTGGAACAGCTGTAAAAAGCTCAGGAGTAAGAGAGTTTATGAACTGGTAACCTAATTCACCACCTAACGCAAGGCGCTCTGTTAAATAACCTTGGTAAGAAATGGAGGCAATGCCGCCAACTTTTTGCATGTGAATGTTTGAAAAAGTTTGGTTTTTACTTGAATCATTTATAAATGCAATAAAAGCGGGGAAGTCTACACCAGCTCTAAAAGAGAAAACTTGGTCTCCTGTTTCATAGTACTTATTAGCACAAAAAGCGGGAGATATGACGATTATTAGCAAAATAAGAATAAAAGTAGTACTTTTTTTCATTTGTACCTCTCAATTTATTTGACATTGCAGTAATTTTCAAAAGCTTTTTGGTTTTGAAAATTACTCGTTAGTGCAATTCTAACAAGAATTTCTAACTTTGTGGATATACCAACGGCATTACCAACACAAAAACACACAATAATGGATTTTCGTTACTAATTTGTGGTACACTAAAACTCGCATCTTTCAAGGAGGCCTAATACATTGATTCTTTCAGGTAAAGAGCTAAGTCAAATAGTTAATAAAAACACTTCTAGGTTATGCCAAGAGTTTGAGAATAGATTTTCTAGAAAACCTTGTTTGGCTGTTGTGCTTGTTGGCAATAACCCTGCAAGTATGACATACGTCAAAGGTAAAAAGAAAGCTTGTGATGAAATTGGAATATCTCATATAGATTACACTTTTGATTCTTCAACTTCTCAAAAAGAGCTCCTTGAGCTTGTTGTATCACTTAATGAAAATCCTAATGTTGATGGCATTTTGGTTCAACTTCCACTTCCTTTGCACATTGATGAGACAGTTATTATTAACGCAATTGACCCATTAAAAGACGTAGACGGTTTTCATCCTGTGAATATAGGAAAGCTCCTTCTTGGTCAAAAATCACACATAGCATGCACGCCAAAAGGCATTTTAAGAATGCTCGATCATTATGGAATTCTTACTTCTTCAAAAGATGTTTGTATTCTTGGACGTAGTAATATAGTGGGAAAACCCATGGCTGCACTCCTTATGCAAAAGGACCGCAATGCTACAGTTACAATTTGTCACTCACTTACACCTAATATTGTGCCTTATGTAAAAAGAGCAGATATATTAATAGTGGCTGTAGGACATATAAATTTAGTCACAGAAGACATGGTCAAAGAAGGTGCTGTTGTTATAGACGTTGGAATGAATAGAGTTCCAGATAGCACAAAAAAAAGTGGATACGCACTGCAAGGTGATGTAGATTTTGCATCAGTTGCGCCCAAGACTTCTGCAATAACTCCAGTTCCTGGGGGCGTGGGACCCATGACAATAGCAATGCTTATGGAAAATACTGTAATGGCAG
>CAVDPO010000097.1:0-1746 GCA_963610855.1 Segatella copri | reverse complement strand
GTATTTTATAGAAACTTATGGCTGTCAAATGAATGTTGCAGAGTCAAATGCAATGGAAGCTATGCTAAAAGGCCAAGGATGGGAAGTTGCAAAAAACTCTCAAGAGGCTAATTTAGTAATAATTAATACTTGCTCTGTAAGACAAAGTGCAGAAAACCGTATTTGGGGCCGTCTTGGAGCATACACTAATATCAAAAAACAAAAGAAAAAAGACGGCGAAAAATTTACACTTGTTCTCACTGGCTGTATGGCAGAAAGACTACACGATAGTGTAAAAAAAGATGCTCCACAAATTGACTATGTGATTGGAAATAATGACAAGTTAAAGTTGTTGGACATCATTGGTACCTATAAAGAACAAGTGTCTACACCTCAAGAAAGTGAAAAATATATTTTCACAAAAGCATATCACAAAGAAGGTGAGTTTTCTTCGTATGTTCCAATTATGAATGGATGCAATAATTTTTGCTCATATTGCATAGTCCCTTATGTTAGAGGTAGAGAAATCTCAAGACCAATAGCTGAAATTCTAGAAGAGGTAAGAACTCTTGATAGTCTAGGAGTAAGAGAGATAACTCTTCTTGGTCAAAATGTTAATTCTTATGATTACAATGGGATAAGTTTCCCTGAGCTTTTAGTTGAAGTTTGCCGTAATTGTAACAATATTGAGTGGGTACGTTTTGAAAGTCCACATCCAAAAGATTTCTCAGACTCTCTAATTGACGTTATTGCAAATGAACCAAAAGTTGCTAAACATCTTCATGTTCCAATGCAAAGTGGAAATACAAGAATTTTAGCTTTGATGAATAGGCGTTACACAAGAGAACAATACTTGAGTCTCATAGAGAAGATAAAAGAGAGAGTTCCAAATGTTACTTTTTCTTTAGATATAATGGTTGGCTTTCCTGGAGAAACAGAAGAAGAATTCCAAGATACAATCTCAGCTGTAAAAGAGGTTGGTTGTATTGAAGCATTTATGTATTACTGGAACCCAAGAGAGGGAACACGAGCTGTTTCAATGGATGGGCAATTACCGCTAAAAGAAAAACAAGAAAGATTGCAACGTCTTATTGATTGGCAACTTGATAATGCTGCAAAAATTAAGTCAAAAAGAGCGCATGGCAAGCAAAAAGTTCTTGTTACTCAAGTTTCACGAGATGATAAAACTAAAATGCTAGGGCGCAATGAGCATTGCGAGATGGTTTCTTTTAGTGTGCTTGATGGGAAAACTCCTAATGAAGATGTAAAACCTGGCGACATTGTTTTTGTTGATTTTAAGGCTCTTAAAGGCAACACTTTTGTTGGCGTTCAAGTAAATCAATAAAGTTGGCCAATCAATAAAGTTAAAGAGGTTTTGCAAAACTCTTGAATATTTTTCTCTATATATAGTATTTTCTTTTTTGGTTTTTTTAGAGCTTTTACAAACTATATACAGTACAAGTATGAACAGGAAGAAGTAAGCATGATTACAAAGAATGAAGGCATAAGAAATATTGCAATAATTGCACATGTTGACCACGGCAAAACAACTTTAGTTGATGCACTCTTTAAGCAAAGTGGTATTGAAGCAAAGGGTAATCAAGAAAGAATTATGGACAGTGGCGCAATAGAAAGAGAACGTGGAATTACAATAAATGCCAAAAACTGTGCAATAAGATGGAGAGGTGTCAAAATTAATATTATAGATACTCCGGGACATGCTGACTTTGGTGGTGAAGTAGAACGTGGCCTTTCTATGGTAGATGG
>CAVDPO010000096.1:4268-8740 GCA_963610855.1 Segatella copri | reverse complement strand
TTTGGAACAATTCTTGGATCTGCCATGAGAATACCAGAGACATCGGTCCAGTTCTCATAGAGATCTGCATTGCATCCAGCTGCCACCAATGCCCCTGTGATGTCGCTTCCACCACGGCTCATAATTCTTATTTTTCCAGACGGTAATGCCCCGTAAAAGCCTGGGATTACAAGACCGCAAGCTTTTGGGCTTTTGCTTTCCTTAGATCTTCCACTTCCCTTTGCGCTTTCTCTCACATTTGCGCTCTCAACTCCATTTGCACTTTCACATTCATTTAAGTCCGCATTTACATCTAACCTTTCCAATGCGCTCTTAACTGCATTTGCAATCTTTGATGCAATAAAAGTGCCATCATACTCCATAAAAATGCACTCGGTGGCATCTAGAAAAGTATATCCCAAGTATTCTGCCATAAGGCGTGAAGTCAAATACTCTCCTCGAGATACCAACTCGTCAATTGACATGTCTTTATTAAGTCTTGCACGCAAAATATTTAATTCATCTTCAATCTTGTAAGTTAAGCCTAGCTCATCCCTAATTTCAATAAAGCGTTCACAAATTTTGTCAAAGATATCGTCACACGAAACACCATAAGTCAAATGCGCATGACATAAGTATAACAAGTCAGTCAACTTATGGTCATTGGGGTTTCTCTTTCCAGCTGCAGATATAACTACAATGCGTCTTGAAGGGTCAGAGAGCACAATATTTTTTACCTTACTAAATTGCTTGGCACTAGATACGGAAGAACCTCCAAATTTTGCAACTTTTATCATATATTCACCTCTTTGGGAGCTTTTACAAAATCCTCATCGCACGCAGCAAAAAACACCTTCATGCCTTTTTCTCTACAAGCACCTACGCCTTCATGCATTTTTTTCACCCCAATATTTCTTACACTCAAATAACAAGTATCTTCTTTCTTTACAAGAAGTTCACAACCAGGCACTAAAGCCAAAATGGCCCTTATTGCCTCTTTTTCACATCTTAAAACATAGCTATGCTCACATTCTTTTGAACCATTAAATACTAAGCCTGTTTTACAACTAGGACTAAGCATTTGTTTTTGACCACTTGATACAGAAAAAATGTCCCTAAGCACAGCAGAGGCTGTTGGATACCTACCTGCACCCTGACCGCCAAATGTCATATAACCTGCGTTTTTTCCTGTATAAAAAGCCAAATTATTGTTAAGAGAAACACTAGCAAAAGAATGAGTTTTTTTACACATAACAGGCTCTACATAAGCATAAAGTTTTCCATTTTTATCAAGACCTGTTTTACCCACAAGTCTAATTGTGCAATTATTAGCTCTTGCAAAACTAAAATCAGAATCACAAACGTTTTGAATACCCTCAATATTGCAGCCATCTATTGGAAGTGTATCGTAGGCAACCATGCTTATAAGCATGATTTTTCTTAGAGTATCAAGTCCAGAAAGATCTGCTGTTGGATCTAATTCTGCATACCCTAAAGCTTGAGCTTCTAATAAAGCACTTTCAAATGAGAGAGCACGACTTTCCATACAGTCAAGAATGTAATTTGTTGTACCATTTAGAATTCCACCAGCATTGAGGATAAAATCTGTCTGTTTTGCGCAATATAGATTTTGCAAAATTGGAATTGCACCACCGCAAGCTGCACTGAACAAAAATGAAAGGTTCTTGTCTAGTGCCTTGTGCATGAGTTCAATACCATGAGAAGCAACTAATGCCTTATTAGATGTGATAACACTCTTTCCTGCCTCTAAGCATCTTGAAGTAAACTCAAAAGCGGGCTCTGTACCACCCATACATTCTACAACAATAGAGGAATGGTCTTCTAAGACGCTATCTATTGAATCCACCATCCAGCTTTTTTCGACTTTTTTGGGCCTCACTAGGACAGAAGTCACCACATGCTCTGGACAGGCTTGCAACATCTCATAAACACCTTTTCCTACAACGCCATAGCCTAATACCGATATTTTCATCTATCCCCCAAAGACAAACTATAAAAAATTTTGTCCGTATATCAAAAACACTTGTCTTTTTATTAAAGACAACGTATCATACCAAGAGTAAATTGACAACCCATGGGAGAAAAAAAGTGCTTGAAAATTACTTAATTGTTCACAAAAGCATTCTGCCAGACTACTTTGAGGCTGTGCTAAAAGCAAAGCATTTGATTGAAGATAAAACTGCTTCAAACGTTATACAAGCAACTAAGATGGTAGGTATTTCAAGAAGTACATACTATAAGTATAAGGATTTTATACTTGAACCAACTAAGATATCAGATGGCAGAAAAGCTGTTATCTCTATGCTACTGTACCATGAAACGGGAATTTTAAGTGCTGTGCTGTCAAAGATTTCTGAAAATGGAGCAAGTGTTCTTACTATAACACAAAGCCTCCCAATTAAAGGCAAGGCAAGTGTAACCATTACTTTGGATATTAGTGAAATGCCCACTCCAATTAACAAATTATTAAAAGAGCTAGAAGAGTCTTTAGGTGTAGAAAATATAAAGTTAATAGCTGTTGATTAAACAATTTTGACTAAACAAACTAGGAGATAAAGCCACATGAATTATAGAAGTACAAGAAGCACTTATAGCTGTAACTCTCTTCAAGCTGTTTTACAAGGCATGTCCCCAGATGGCGGGCTATTTGTAAGTCCCACAATTCTCACGCAAAAGTTTGATTGGAAGGCTGTTATTGGTCTTTCAACTCTACAAATAGCTGAAAAAATACTAAATCATCTTCTCCCAGATTTCCAAGACATGAAAACTTTGGTTGAAAAGGCATATAAAAATAAGTTTGAAACTGAAGATCTCACACCTTTGGTGCAAGTTGGAAAGGATTATGTTCTAGAGCTCTTTAGAGGTCCAACAGGGGCATTCAAGGATGTGGCACTCTCAATGCTACCTCAGTTGATTACAGCGGCCAAAAAGCAGACTTCATGTAAAGAGGAGACTGTTATTTTGACAGCCACATCTGGAGACACAGGAAAGGCAGCCATGGAGGGTTTCCATGATGTAGCTGGCACGCGCATTATTGTATTTTACCCACATGAGGGTGTATCTCCTATTCAAAAAGCGCAAATGACAACACAAGAAGGAAAAAATGTGAATGTATGTGCCGTTAGAGGAAATTTTGATGATTGTCAAAATGCCGTTAAGATGGCTTTTGAAACGATAAATAAGATGCAAAAGCTAAAAATAGCAAATAAAAGTTTGTCATCTGCCAATTCAATTAACATTGGGCGTTTAGCACCTCAAGTAGTGTACTATTTCAAATCTTATTCAGACCTTGTTGCAAGAAAACGAATAAACTTAGGGAATGAAATTGATTTTGTTGTGCCTTCTGGTAATTTTGGTGATATTCTAGCTGGATATTTTGCAAAACTCATGGGTCTTCCCATTAGACATCTTGTGTGCGCTTCTAACGAAAATAAAATTCTCACAGATTTTCTCACTACAGGAGTATATGACACGCGTAGACCTTTTTATAAAACAAGCTCACCTTCTATGGACATCTTAGTTTCTTCAAATCTTGAACGCTTGTTATTCTTGGCCTCTAATTGTGATGCATCTAAAGTCTCCTTGTGGATGAAAGACTTAAAAGAACAAGGAGTTTTCAAAGTAGATGATGCTGTTTTAGCTAATATTCAGAGAACTTTCAAAGCATATTGTTGCACTGAAGAAGAAACCATTGAGACTATTAAAACTACTTATAAAGAAAACAATTATCTTTGTGACCCACACACAGCTGTTGGAATGAAAGCAGCTAAGGATTATAAGAAAGATTTGGGCTCTACTTGTAGCAATAAGATTCCAGTTGTTGTGCTCTCTACTGCCTCTCCTTATAAATTTCCTGCATCTGTTTCAATGGCACTTGGGCTTGAACTACAAGAAGACGAGTACGAGCAAATTGCAGCTATAAACAAAAAAACTGGCATTGCAGTTCCAAAAAATCTAAGCGCACTGCAAAATAAACCAATTCTTCACAACAAAGTAATTGAAAAAGATAAGATTATAGACTACGTGCTTGAAGTCTTAGAGATATAAGGAGCCATCATGGAAATTATTTGCTTAGACTTAGAAGGAACCCTTGTTCCTGAAATATGGATTGCATTTGCAGAAAAAACTGGCATTTCTCAGTTAAAAATCACAACACGAGAGGAGCCCAATTACAATAAACTCATGGACTACAGAATTAACATTCTGAAGGCACACCATCTCACATTGAAAGATATTCAAGAAGTCATTGCCACAATCAAACCACTAGATGGAGCTCTAGAATTTCTAAATAAAGTTCGAGAAATCACACAAGTTGTCATTCTCTCTGACACTTTCAAAGAATTTGCAAGCCCTCTTATGAAACAACTTGGATGGCCAACTATTCTTTGTAACAGCCTAAAAATTGATAGCAACAACATGATTGAAAAAATCATACTGCGCCAAGTAGATGGCAAAAGAAAAGCTATAAAAGC
>CAVDPO010000096.1:0-4258 GCA_963610855.1 Segatella copri | reverse complement strand
TTTGCTGCAGGAGATAGCTATAATGATTTAACAATGATTCACGAGGCCAACTCTGGTTGCTTATTCAGAGCTCCAATGAAAATTCTTCAAGAAGAGCCTAACTTAAAAATATGCAATGAATATGATGAGTTTTATAAACAAATTGAAGAATTTTGCTTAGCGAACACTAATAGCTAGAACACTAATAGCTAGAACACTAATAGCTAGAACACCAACAACTAGAATTTTGTAACGACAACTTCTTTTCCAATTCTTTTGAGATAAACACAAAGCTCATCTACAATCTCACAACGTTTCTCATTAGACGAGCCAACAAAAAAATAAATAGAAGAAGCCTTATCAATCAAAAGATTTGCAACCTTTGCAGCACCAGAATTTGGAACTTTGCTTATATCAAATACCTCATTACAAGCCTTGTTTCCCAACTCGTTTTCTTTCAAATTTTCTCTTATATACTCAAGAGTATACTCAAGGACTCTAGACATAGTAATAACGCCCTCTGTTACTAAATCAATGCCCTCTATATAACCTATAGGAGGCACATCTTTATCTTCATAATGAAGGCTTACTTTAAGAGGCTTTCCTAATTTTTTTGCAACAACTTGCGCTGTTGTGCCACCGCATACAACATGAAGGCCCTCTAAGCTTAAGAAGGAATCAAGGACTTTAGCATCATCATTAGGAGAAGAAGGAAGCCCAAAAAGAATATTACATTTCACAAATTATACCTTGGATTTAATTTCTTTTTCGTAAAAATCTACGACATTAGAAGGCATAACAGAAAAAATACTATCACCAATTGTGACACACACGCCTTTTTGACAATTTCCAGTACAAAAAGTGCCATCAAGTTCAACTGTGTCAGCAAGGCCATCACGCCCAACTAAATCTTGCAATGTTTCTACAACTTGTCTAGCGCCTTTAAGATGGCAAAGCGAACCAACGCAAATAGTTACTTTCAAAATAAAGCTCCTTTTAGATGTTTTGTAAAATTATGTTCCAATTGTATTCCTAAAGTTTTTTCAAAAATCTTTCAGAAAACTCATCCACAAAACATTTTCAACTTAAAGAAAATACTTGCCATAAAATTCTCTATCCATACGATTCCCAACAGCATATTTCATAGCCGATACAAAAGGAATCCATTTATTTACAGCGTATGCAGTTGTTGGGGCTTTTTTACAATATAAATCAAGATATCTATGTGCAACATCATCTCCAAATTTTCGTAAAAGAAGAAGATACGTTACAGCCGCATCATTATCACCCACTCCCAAACACGCTTTAGACCAATCCAAAATGAAATGACGGCCAGTATCGGTCTGTATTATGTTGGAAAAAGTAAAATCTCCATGACAAAGCTGGTCGCCGTCGGGCATTGATTCCAAATTGCGCAAAAGTGCCAGTTTAACAGATGTTGCCAACATAGAAGACTCCACGCGTGCACGAATTAAGCCCTTTGACGAAGGCAAGCCACAATACGTTTTAGTGTGAACGTGAACTTGCAAGTCAACAAATTGTTCCAAAAAGTCAAACTTTCTTGAAGGCTCTTTCGCATAAAGCTCAGCCAATGAATGGCCTTTTATGTAGTCCGATACTATTGTCCAGCGCCCATCATGCTCCACTACAGAATGAAACTTAGGAACATCTAAACCAACTTCTGCTGCCACAGAAAGGAAAAAAGCTTCCTGTAAAATACACGACATTGGAACAGAACTTCTAAAAGCTTTAATAGAAAAATTACCATCATGATAGACAGTCTTATCGTTTCTTACAGCAATTATTCTATCAAGGTTCATTTTTTCTTCCTTAATTTCTATCTTATTCTGCACGCGGAACAACGCTCTTTGGCGATATAATAGGATTATCTATAATACTGCGTTTTGCAAGAATCATTTGTTCTATAAACATTTGATCCAGTTTTGTAAGAGCATAATCTTTTTTATGAATAAGAACATCTTTATAAGTGCGTTCAACGCCCTCACAACGTCTTTGAACCAAGCTATAACGATCCAAAATTGTTTGAGGAACCGGCGATACCCACATAAAACATTCATTATTTTTATTCAAAAGCTCAAACTGACTTCCTCTTTCAAAAACAAATATTCTTTGAGTGGAATCTTCCAAAAGTTCTTCTTTGCTAACTGTTGTAGCTGGTACAGATGGCACATAAGGATCTGCATGCGCTACTTGAATAAAATAAGAAAGGTCGTCCAAAGTAATTGTATCTTGATACGAAAGAGGACAATCTTTATTCATTAGAAGCACATAATTGAACTCTGCAACAAGCTCGTATGAAAAATTCTTTTCATCAAGCATCTTTTTGTAGTATTTATCGTTATTTTCTGCGTATCTAATAATTCCAAGTTTATAATCATCTTGAATCATGTTTTGAATGACCATTCTTGAATTTGTTTCCATGTAGAACAAATCAATAACATCCTTTGGGTCCAGCATGTTTGAAAAATTAGCAAACCCCTCTGCAATATAAGATGCTCTTGGAGTAGAAACAGAAAACTTCTTCTTTGAAACAGTGCCCGTTTTTAGAATGTACTCAACTTCATCTACCTGTTTGAGAATGTTTTTGGCATATTTTACAAACACTTCACCCTCTGGGGTAAGTGTCATACCTTTAGAGCTACGGTCAAATAGCGTAAGCCCTAACCCAGTCTCAAGCTCTTTTATAGCTCTACTTAGATTAGGCTGCCCAACGCATAAAGTCTCAGCTGCTTTGTTAATTGAATTGGTTTCTGCAATCTCTACAGCGTATTTCATGTGAAGCAGGTTCATGGTCATAATTATGAAGATAAAATGCCATTTTGTACAGACTTGCAACAATTTTTAGGTCAATTCACGTCTTGTTTTACGACTTTTAAGCTCTATTGTGCAAAGCTTTCTTGACGAGTAGTAGCAATTGTGTTAGTAGTTAAACTAATTAGTTGAGCAAAGACTTTTAGAAGCATGCTTAAAACTTAGTTTTGAAACTTGTTCTTAAAACTTACTCGACAATTTTTAATTGCCCTATCTTTGGGCGCAAGGAGTTCTTGTCCATTATGGATGACGGTAGTAAACCTCCTCTGTTAGGAGTATTTCTTTTGCTGCTTAGCGCAGCCTATTTCGCAGTTACAGAGACATCAATCTCATCAGTATCAAAAAACAGATTAAAAGCCTTAGCAGAGCATGGCAACAAAGGAGCAAAAAGAGTCCTTTCTGTCCTTGATTTGTTCGACCAAGCAATATCAACAATTCTTATTTGCACAAATATTGTTCACATTTCAACAGCAGGTGTTGTAACAGTCTATGTAACAAAAAGATGGGGCCTTAGTGCTGTTTCAATTTCAACAATTGTTACCACAATAGTAGTTTTCTTCTTTGGTGAAATGCTCCCCAAAAGCGTTGCCAAAAAATATCCAGAAAAACTTTCTATGCTATGTGTGCCACCTCTCATGTTTTTCATGAAAATTTTTAAGCCCCTTTCGTTTATACTCACAAAAATTGGTCAAACAGCTGCAAAACATACAGGAGAAGATTCTCAAGTGTCTGTCACAGAAGACGAACTGCAAGACATAATTGAAGATATGACACAAGAAGGAGCTCTTGATGAAAATCAAAGTGAGCTAATCACTTCTGCTCTTCAATTTGGAGATGTCACGGTAGAGAGTATTCTTACTCCAAGAGTAGACATTTGTGCTTTAGACGTAACAGCAGACGCCTCATCTATATTAAAAACAATAAAAGAAGAGGCTCACAGCCGCCTTCCTGTTTACGAAGGCTCAATAGACAACATTATTGGTGTATTACAAATAAGAAAATATCTAAAATCTTATCTTCAAAATGGAAAAGCTCCAGACTTACGTTCTATGCTAGATGAAGTTTACTATGCTCACCAAAGCATGGAAATTCATGAACTTTTACCAGAGATGTCAAAACGAAAGCTCAATATTGCTGTTATTACAGACAACTATGGCGGAACACTAGGCATTGTTACTATTGAAGATATTTTAGAAGAACTTGTAGGCGACATTTGGGATGAAGAAGATATTGTAGAAGTGCCAATTGTCAAAAATAATGACGGCAGTTTTATTGCAGACTGTGAAGAGACTTTGGCCGATGTCTTTGAAGCTGTTGGTTTTGAAGATCCTAATGCAAATGATAAAGATACAGCCAATCTTCTTCTTGGAGAATGGGTGTATGAGCAGTTTACTGAAATCCCAAAACAAGGTGATAGTTTTAATTACTACACTCTAAAGATTACTGT
>CAVDPO010000095.1:0-2787 GCA_963610855.1 Segatella copri | reverse complement strand
ATATTAACGTCTTTCACTCTTCTTTTGAATTTCAAAGGGATGAAAACGGAAAAATCGGCATAAAAAAGCCTCTTTTTGCAAGTTTTAATTTCAATGATGTTGTGCTGTTTGGAAGACTAGAAACAAAAGGACTTTTGTCATTAATGCTAAACCCTTTTAATGTTTCAATATCTTATGATGGATTTAAGAATAATATTTCAATTTCAAACAATGTAAATCCATCGTTAAGTGGAATTGCTATTTGTACAAATCATTTTGATTTAATTTCATTTTCTTCAATTCTTAATCCCCTATCTCCCAACGGGTTTGGCATTATCATGGGTAGTAATAAAGTTTTTGCAGGCCTCTTATATGCTTCGCAAAATAACATTTTACTTGATAAAACTAATACAATCCTTCAAACAAACTGGAAAAATGCAGGATTTGGAAAACATATGATTTTTTCATTAATGGGAGTTTCTTTTTCAGTAGACCACAATTTATTTGATATAAAAGGGAGTATGTTTCTTCAAAACGCTTGGGATGTTCATCTTGGGGGAGGAACCACAACTGGAATAAGTGTAACTATAAATACAAAGAAAATAGTAGTTGAATTAAGTAGGCATCTTGGAGGTGTTGGAATAAATCTAAAGCAGTTAAACAATAACGAAAATCCTTTTGAGAAAGTGCATTTTTCATTTTCAACAGGAAATACACTTTTGGCTTCAAAAACTTACATTCTAAAATGTTCGTATGATAGTTCTACATTCATGCCTCCATTATATGGAGGACTATCACAAGAACGAAAAATTGAATATAAAGTTGCATTTATTACAAAAAACTTTAATGTACAAAGCACAAATACAACACATTATGAAACAGACAAAGGCAAAAGTTCTAAAACTGTAATAAAAATGGCTTATACATACAATTTAACCACTTTAGATCTTTCTACTACAATTAACCGCCAAAGAGATGACAAATATTCAATCACAGACACAACTTTTAGCCTTTCATGCAAAAAGTCAACTTTAGTTCTCAAAGGTAAAAAAACAAAAATTGGATATACTTTTGAATTTCAACTAAAACCCTCAAGCACAGTTAAATTAATAATTGATCAAGATAGAAATATTGAAATTAGCCTAGCAATAAAAGATTTGTAACAGCACGTGGTAAATACTTTTGAAAGGACTGCACTTACAAATAAAAAGAAACTTCCAAACGCATAAAACAGTACTAAAAGTTACTATTTCACCTTTTCTCTTTTGGAGTTTTGGCAAAAAAATTGGGCAAAAAAAATTTTTTTGACAACTGCTTTTTTGTGCTTTAGACTTATTTTTGTATAGCATTCGTTGAGTGCAAAAAACAGAGAAAAAGGAGAAAGTTGTATGAAAAAACTTTTAGTAGTGTTCGTCGTGGCTCTCGTTGTTTTAACCACTGTATTTGCTCAGGGAGCTCAAGAACAAGGTGCAAAGACATATAAAGTTGGTGTTGCAATTTACCAGTACACTGATAACTTTATGACTCTTTACAGAAATGAAATTGCAGCATATTTCAAGACTCTTGAGACCAATAATGTCAAATATGCATTAACTTTTGTTGATGGCAAGAACGACATGGCTGAGCAGTCAAACCAAATTGATGCTTTCATTACTCAAGGCATGGATGCAATCATCCTTAACCTTGTTCAAACTTCTTCCGCAGATGCAATCATTGACAAAATTGTTGCAGCTGGCATTCCTTGTGTTTTAATCAACAGAGAACCTCTTGCATACGATGCCAATGGCAAGATTATTGATGAAGCATATCCTGGCATTCTTAACAATGCAGAAGTTTGCTACGTTGGTTGTGATGCTAGAGACTCTGGTTCATTCCAAGGACAAATTATTGCAGAGCTTCCAAATCATGGTGATATCAACGGTGATGGCGTAATTTCCTACATTATGATTGAAGGCGACCCAGAAAACATTGATGCTCAGTATAGAACAGAATATTCAATTAAATATCTAACAGACCATGGTTACAAGGTAAAATGTCTTGATGACCAAGTTGGTAACTGGGACCAAACAAAGGGACAAGAGCTTTGTGCTAACGCTCTTGCAAAGTATGGCAAAGAAATTGAAGTCGTTTTCTGTAACAACGATGCAATGGCACTTGGCGCTGCTGCTGCAATCCAAGCTGTTGGCAGAACAGTTGGCAAAGATATTTACCTTGTTGGTGTTGATGCTCTTGATGAATGTCAAGAAATGGTCAAACTTGGAACTATGACAGGTACAGTTCTTAATGACCATGTTGGACAGTCACACAAAGCAGTTGATGTTACAGTCATGCTCCTCAATGGTGAGAAGATTGACAACTACTACTGGGTACCATACGTAATGATTAGATAAGTAGAGGTAACTTAAAGTTCGCCTCTCGTTGATTAATTGCGGGCAGGATTAAAAAGTCTTGCCCGCTTTTTCAAAAATGTTTTGCTAAAAAACCTCGAGTATTAGTGAAAAAGTTTGAGGAGGTTTAGGAAATGTCAGAATTCCTCCTAGAGATGCGTGATATTTGTAAGTCTTTCCCCGGTGTAAAGGCTCTTGATCATGCACAATTAAAGCTCCAAGCCGGAAAGGTTCATGCCTTAATGGGTGAAAACGGAGCCGGAAAATCAACCCTTATGAAATGTATGTTTGGAATATACAAAATGGATGAGGGTGAAATTTTGCTTGATGGAAAGAAAACTGAAATCAAAGACCCTATGGATGCGCTAAAACAAGGTATTGCAATGGTTCACCAAGAGTTGCAGCCAATACCAGCTAGAAC
>CAVDPO010000094.1:0-3304 GCA_963610855.1 Segatella copri | reverse complement strand
AACTGAACCTTATTGAACAATACAAAGATGGCAAAAAAGATGGCTTTTCTGAAGGGCTATCGCTTGGACTTTCTCAAGGTAAAGCTCAAGGCCTCTCTCAAGGGCACATAGAAGAAAAGCGACAAGTTATTAAGAATCTTAAAACCCAAGGCCTAAGTGACGAGATTATTGCAAAAGCTGTCTCTATAAATACAAATGAAATACAGCACTTCTTGGATAATAGAAACCAATGATATATGGACTTAAAAAAATACCAAGCAAGTAATGCGAATTTGAGGCTTTTGTAAATTAAAGTAGACCTTCGCAAACATCTTTGCGCACGCAGAGCCAACCAAGACTACTTGGAACTTTAGAACTTCTCTATTTCTCTAAATGACATATAGTCAGCAATGAAGTTAAGATTGAAAGCGCCTGTGCTTCCGTTTCTTTGTTTTGCAACAATAATTTTTAACGGTTTTAATTTTACAGCTTGATCTTCAGAGTCAGAATCTTCCTCTTCGTACTGTGCAATTTTCCCTTCTTCATTAAGACGTTTTGATGGGTCATCTAGCAATATTACAAGGTCTGCATCTTGCTCAATTGAGCCAGAGTCTCGTAAGTCTGCAAGCATTGGAGGTCTATCTTTTCCACCTTCTCTGTTAACTTGGGCAAGACAAATAACAGGAACATTGAGCTCTCTTGCAAGGCTCTTAAGAGAACGAGAAATTATTGAAACTTGCTCATGACGAGGCATACTGGATGGACCTTGAAGATCAATTAAGCCAATATAGTCAATAAAAATAGCTTTAATATCGTTCTCTCGTTTCATTCTACGAGCTTGCGAGCGTATTTCCATAAGACTAATGTTTGGAGTGTCTTGAATAAGTAAGTTCTTTGCATTTTCATAGAGCATACCGGCAGTGTCCATGAGTTTTTGCTCAGAATCTTTATCCAATTTACCATTTCTAAGAGTCATATTATTAATTTGACCCATATTGGAAAGAATTCTCTCAACAAGCGAAGCTCCAGACATTTCCAAAGAGAAAAACCCAACAGGCACTGGATTTGGACCAAATGCCATATTCATTGCAATATTTAAGCCTAACGCTGTCTTTCCAACAGAAGGGCGAGCCGCAATAATGACCATATCTGACGGCTTAAAACCACCAATAAGCCTGTCTAACGGCCTAAACCCAGACGAAATACCACTTGTTTTCTTACCAGATTGCCTGTCATGGACATCATCAACCACCTTGAGAATTAAACTGCCAACATCGGTATAATTGTTTGTGCCAATACTACTTCCCAAGGCCGATATTTTTTGTTCAACCTCGTCTATTGATTTTTGCACGTCTTGCGTTTCGTCAAATGCCTTATCGCCCACAAGAACCGACAAATCTATGAGACGTCTCTTTATGGCACAATTGCGAATTATTTGCGCATAGTACACCGCATTGGTAGATGAAGGGACAGAGTCTGTAAGACTTGCAATATAAGATGGGCCTCCACACTCTGCTAAAGTGCCTTTTTCAGATAAATATTGTGTAAGAGAAAGGAGGTCAATGGCTACACTTGGCTTGTCGTTTCTAAGTCCAACAATACCTTCCCATATAAGCATGTGAGAACGTTGATAAAAATCGTCCTTTACAATGATTGATTGAACATCATCAAGGGCTCTGTTTCTGAGAAGAATTGAACCAAGTAATGCAATTTCAGCATCAATGTTTTGAGGGGGAACCCTGCCTATCAACCCACTTGCCACGTCTAGGCCTCCATTAACGACAATTATAACAATTATAACGCCTTAGACAACACAGCCCGCTGTTTCCAGCGAGCTGCGAGTATAACCAATAAATCCAGCCTTAGCCTTCAACAGGAGCCTGTGCTTCTTCGACAGTAGGCTCTTCTGCTACTGCTACTTCTGAGGCTTTTTCTTCAGCTTCTTTTGCAGCTTTTGCTGCCTTTGCAGCATCTGCTTCAGCTTTGGCAGCTGCATCTTTAGCAGCTTTTTCTTCTGCTTTAACAACAGCTTCGCTAAGAACGTTTAGTTTGATAACAGAAGACTCATTCTCATAGAGATGGATTTTTGCATTGTAAACACCAACCATCTTAATTGAGTGTGTTGCAACCTCAATTCTTTTCTTCTCAATGTCAAAGCCAAGCTTTGCAAGAGCTTCTTGAATCATAAGAGGTGTAACAGAACCAAAGAGCTTTCCAGAATCTCCGGCAGAAACAACCATGTCAAGGCTTACGCTGTCAAGTTTCTCTTTAAGACTTGCCGATGCCTGACGTTTTGCAATCTTGCGTTTTTCAATTGCAGCAGCTCTGCTCTTAAAAATTGCTAAATTCTCGTTTGTGTACAGTACCGCAGCACCAGTGGGCAACAGATAGTTACGAGCATATCCATCTTTTACCACACAGACATCTCCCTCTTCTCCAAGGTTAGGTACGTCCTGATTCAAAATGATTTTCATATGAATACTCCTTATATTAAGTATTATTTTCTTTATATATTAGGATTGTAGAGGTTTTTGAAAACCTCTTAATTTACATGACATTTCAAATAGCACGATATTATCGGTCTAAAATATCATCTAAATTTAACCCATGTTTCCAAAACTCCCAATATTGGAAGTCCTACGAAAGCCACAACGTTAAGCCCTGGGATCATGCAAAGAAAGAATACCAAAACCACGACCCTTCCAGCACTCACAACAGCTGTCCTACGCCTAAAAAGTGCAACAAGAATTGAAACGCCTTGGACTGCGTAAAGCACTCCAAAAGCCAATGCCAAATTCCAGCATGCAACTGTAAGAAGAACAGGAAATTGCACAAAATTTGAAGCTAAGGCCAAAATCCAAATTCCAAGAAAACCCCACACGAAAAAATCGGGAAGTTTCATAAATGCAAAATCGTACTGCCAAGCTTCATCATCCCGGTATAACAAAAGCTCTGATACCAAGACTGGAACTCCTGTTGCAAACATTCCCATTGGAACGTAAATTAGCATAAGAAAAGAAATTAAAGTATCTAAAAAAGTTTCTATGCTAAAACCAAGAGTTTCCTCTGGGAACATATACAATACTGAACTTTTCAACAACTCTCGAACAGGATTTGCCATGGAAGATGAAAACCACAATGCCATAGCAAGCCCTAAACATACAACAGGAATACAAGACAAGAAGTACTTTCTAAGTCCTACGCTGCTTTTCTTTCCTGAAAAAGTCCACATTGCACTGCCCACTATCGTACATACAGGCATAAAAAGTGAAACCACAATCATTCCTGCATACTGTGTTGAAAGCAGTTCTTTGCCGTCTATCAC
>CAVDPO010000093.1:738-4508 GCA_963610855.1 Segatella copri | reverse complement strand
GGGAAAAATAAATGACGAAAGAAATTCTATTATTTGTCGTGATGATGGCAATAATGGTTCTTGGTTCTCTTATTAAGAAACCAAAGATTCCAATGGCCGTTGTCCTTTTGATATCTGCTGCTGCAGGTGCTCTCTTTGCAGGATATGGAATACCTGCAAGAATCATGATTGAGGGTACTCAGCAATTCTTCCAGCTTTCATTGGTTGTTGCTACAGGAATGTTATTCATGGGCGTTCTTAAGGCAAACGGAGCTTTGGATGCTCTTGCTACTATAATCGTAAGAGCTTTCTGGCGTTCACCAGTTGCTCTTTTGATTTTCATGATGTTCCTTATTATGCTTCCTGGTATGTTAACAGGTTCTGCTCCAGCAGCTGTTCTTAGTACAGGCGCTCTTTGTATTCCAATTTTTATTAAACTTGGAATTCCTAAAGAAGAGACAGGTGCTATTGTTGCAATGGGTGGTATCTATGGAATGATAGCTCCTCCAATCAACGTTCCTGCTATGATTATTGCTACTGGTGTTTATATGCCTTATCAAGGTTTTGCAGGTATTTTGTGTGCTATAACATTCCCTCTTGCTATTTTTACAGTTCTTTTCCTTGGAAAGAAGTATGTAAAGAAAGTTGATCCAGATCTTGTTCTTGAGCATGTTGAACCAGCTCCAAAGGGAAAAGAGTTTATAATTCATATTCCAATGCTTTTCATTATTATTGCAATGTCTCTTTCAAGAATGTTCCCAACTGTTATTCCAGATATTGGAACATCAGGAATATTCTTCCTTGGAACAATTATTGCATTCTTCACCGGTAAGAAGATTAACATTCTCAAGGCTTGTAAGGATTCAATGGTTGGTGCTATAGACGTTCTTGCTTTGTTTGCAGCAGTTGGAACTTTGATTTCTGTATTTGCTATGAATGGTGTCAGAGGACTTATGGTTTATGTTTCAATGTCAATGACAGGTGTTCTCATGTACCTCGCAATTGCTGTATTTGTACCAGTTCTTTCTGGTCCACTTATGCCATTTGGTGCAGCTGCTGTTCTTGGCGTTCCATTTATCATGGCTCTTTCAAACCTTGACTCAATCATGGTTACTTCTGGACTTACAATGCTCATGGGTGTTGGTGCTCTTGTTCCTCCAACAGCTATTAGCGGACAGTTTGCACAAAAGGCAGCTGGAGTTGAGAGTTATGGTAAAATGGTTAAGAAAGCCATTGTTCCTATTGTTTTGACAGAAATCGTGAGTGTTTTGGTCATTGTTTTTGCAGAACAACTTGGACAGATTTTCTAAGGAGGAAAGGAAATGTTGACGATTTTTTATGAAATAATTGCTATATTCCTTACCATCCTCTTTGGTTGGAATATGCTTACCCTTAAAGACAAGGGCAAACAGATTGCTTGTGCTGTGGTTCTTGTACCATTCTTGCTTCGCATTCTGGGCATTCACTAAGGAGGTATGTGATGAAGCTTGAAAAACATACTACCTTTGGTATTATCATGATTGCTCTTGCAATCGTAGTTGTTTGCATTGGTGCTTATGTATTTGGCAGACAATATGAAAAAGATCCTGTTGTTCTAGGTCCTGGCGTTACACGTGTAACAATGCTCAGTGAATGGTTCTCTGATCTTGAAGGAACTGCTGGCGATACAGAAGTTTACATCATGGACAGTGGTGTTGAAGGTGGAAAGTTCCTTATTTATGGTGGAACACACGCTGACGAAATTGCCGGTATCATGGCTTGCTATCTTGTTATTGAGAACGTTGTTCCAGAGCAGGGTTGCCTTTATGTAATTCCTCATGCTAATAACAGTGCTCTTACTAACACAGAACCTGGAAAGGGTGCTCCTGACAGAGTTTGGATTGAGCTTGATGATGGTACATATAGATGGTTCAGAACCGGTTCACGTGCTACAAACCCTGTTCACCAGTGGCCAGATCCTGAAATGTTCGTACACTATCCATCAGGACAGTTCCTTGCTGCAGATGAAGCCAGAAACTTCAACCGCGTACACCCAGGAAAGAAAGATGGTACACTTACACAAAAAGTTGCTTATGGTTTCAATCAGTTAATCATCAAAGAAGGAATTGATATGAACCTTGACCAGCACGAAGCTCCACCAGAGAAACCTTTGGTTGACGCTGTTTGTGCTCACCAGAGAGCTATTGATCTTATTACGGCTGTTTCTGTTCTCGATTTTGAGCCTGCTACAGGTATTAACCTTAGAATTGAGGCTAGCCCAGAGAATCTTCATGGTTTCTCTCACAGAGAAATTGGTGACCATACACAAAGCCTTGCTGTTTTGTCAGAAGTCGTAAACCCACTTCAGGGAGCTGTTCACGGCGCAATTGACTGGACTGTTGCTGTTTATGGTCAAGATAAATTCTATGACAAACTTCTTGAGACAGAAGCTCTTAAGGTTAAGTGGAATGAAGCTGGTACATTTGAGACTGGCGACCTTAACCATAACGTAACTGGAGGTGAGCCTCTTGCATTCAGAACAGGACGTAACCTTGAAGTTATTGCTGGTATGATTAATGAGCTTGGGTTCATGGAAGGATACGAAGATAAGGCTATTGTTGTAAGTGGCCTTCCTACCTTAAGTGATCTTCTTGAGAACGGAATTGGACACTATCTCCATTCTTGTGATGGTGTAGTTGCCAAAGGTGGTGATTATAAGTAAGATTTGGCTAGTGCCAAGTTTTAAGTGTTCTAGTTGCAATGCTGGGTGGAGTTCTTCCGTCCAGCATGCCAACGTAATTGATGTGGCGTTTGCGATATCACAAGCGTCAAATAGCACGAACGCTGAGCGTCTTAGACGTTAATGGTTACCAGCTTTTGTGCTTGCTGATGGTTGATGTCGCCACGCCATACAATACAAATAATTAAAATATTTCAGAGAAAAAGTGGTTCAAACCATCTAAGTGTCTTAGTGTCCTCTCTGCAATAGGAGGAGATATGGGTAGTCCATTAGAAGGTGTAGTGGTTCTTGATCTCACACGTGTCCTCTCTGGACCAATGTGTTGTGTAATTCTCGAAGATCTTGGTGCTGAAGTGCTCAAGGTTGAGATGCCGGAGACTGGAGATGATTCCAGAGCCTATGGTCCGTACATAAATAAGCAAAGTCTTTATTTTATGACCGCCAACAGAGGAAAAAAGAGTATAGATCTTAACCTCAAGACACAGGGCGGAAAAGAAATTCTTAAAGCTCTTGTAAAAAATGCTGATGTCCTCGTTGAAAACTACAGACCTGGTGTCATGGAAAAATTGGGACTTGGCTATGATGTTCTTAAAGAAATAAACCCAAAGCTTGTCTACGCAGCAATATCGGGCTTTGGCGCTACTGGTCCAGATAAGAGCCGTGCTGCATACGATGTTCTTGTTCAAGCAGAGTCTGGTCTTATGAGCATAACAGGTATGGAGGGAATGCCTCCTGTTAGGGTGGGATATTCTGTAAGTGATATTAATGGTGCACTGTTCTGTGCAATTGGTATAAATGCTGCACTTTATCAAAGAGAAAAGACCGGTCTTGGTCAAAAGATTGATATTGCAATGCTAGATTGTCAGCTCTCTGTTCTTGAAAGTGCTCTCTCTAGATATGAAGTTACAGGAGAAAGTCCAAAACCACTTGGACACAGACATCCTACAATTACTCCATTCCAAGCATTCAAGGCAAAAGATCACTGGTTTGCAATTGCAGCTGGTAATGACAACTTGTTTGCTCGTCTTTGTGATGTTATTGGTAAACCTCAACTTGTTACTGACCCACGTTT
>CAVDPO010000093.1:0-728 GCA_963610855.1 Segatella copri | reverse complement strand
CCACGTTTTGTTACAAACTGGGAAAGAAGCCAGCATCTTGATGAAATTGGTAAAGAAATTCAAGAAGTTGTTGAAACAGATAACATGCAAAACTGGTTGGACAAGCTTGATGCTGTTGGTGTCCCATGTGCACCTGTCAACGATATGAGCATGGTTGTAAAAGACAAACAGCTTATTGCAAGAAACATGTTTGTTAAATGCCAAGATCCGTATGCAGGTGATGTCATTGTTCCTGGTAACCCAATTAAGATGTCTACAATTGAAGAGAAAGAAACTCGTGTTGCTCCACCTCAGGTTGGCCAACATAGAATGGAAATCTTGAATAAGTACACTCAATTTACACCTGAACAAATTGCACAATTTGAGCAGGATGGAACATTCACAAAGGCTGGAAAACCTTTGGGAGGAGATAAATAATGGCTGAAAACGCAACAGCTTTGCTTCTTGAAAAAAGAGCTACAATAGAAAACGGTGGTGGAGCTAAGAGAATTGATGCGCAGCACGCAAAAGGCAAGATGACTGCACGTGAAAGAATCAATTACCTTTTAGATGAAGGTACTTTCCACGAAATTGATATGTTTATTGAGCATCACTGCACAAACTTTGGAATGGATAAAACTTACGTTCCTGGTGAGGGTGTAGTAACAGGATATGGAAAAATTGATGGTAGAACAGTTTATGTATACTCTCAAGATTTCACAGTCATTGGCGGTTCATTAGGCGAAATG
>CAVDPO010000092.1:10117-17513 GCA_963610855.1 Segatella copri | reverse complement strand
CCTAACGACTTATGTTGATACCGGGCTATTTTTGGATCATAGGCTTACAAGAATGCTCATAAAAGAACGAAGTGCAGGCTGTGATGTTCTTAACCTTTTTTCATATACTGGAAGTTTTTCTGTATATGCAGCAGCTGGGCTTGCAAACAGCGTAAAGAGTGTTGACCTTTCTGCAACTTATACAAAGTGGGCACAAGAGAATTTAGCAAACAATGGTTATGAAGGACCTTCTTATGAGTGCCTTTGTATAGATGCACTTAAGTATGTCCAAGAAGCTATAGAGAAAGATGAAAAATACGATATAATCATTTTTGACCCTCCAAGTTTTTCAAATAGTAGAAAAATGGAGAGTGATTTTGATGTAGCAAGGGATTACGCCCTTTGGATAAAAGCATTATCTAGATTGATGAAAAAAACAGGATTTATTCTTTTTTCTACCAATCTTGGAAGTTTTAATATGGATAAAAGACGTCTCAAAAATTTGAGAGTCAAAGAAATTACAGGAGCAGTAGAAGCTCCGGGATTTAATAAAAGCCATAAGGGTATGGCTAGGAGTTGGATGATGGCATTTGATGAAGATTCACTCAAATTGGATTGGAGTGAGCCAGTAGAGAAGTCCGCAAAGGGTACGGATAAGAGTTTAGAAACAAGAAGTGAAAGAAAAAGTGAACGCAGTGTAAGAAAGACTGAAACTTCAAGAAACAAATCTTACAAAACAGAGAGAGCCGGCAGAGACAGCCAAGGCGGCCGGAACTTCAAAGACGAAAGAAACTACAGAGGAGAAAGAAGGGATAGTCGTTCAAGAGATTATCGCAGAGACGATAGATACAGTAGAGACGATAGAGACCGCAGAACCAGTAGAAGTAATTATGAAGGGCGTAACTCTAGAGATAATTACTATGATGATCGTTATGATGAGCGCAAAAACTATAGAGAAAATAGAGATAGCAGAAACAACAGAGACAGATATAGATCTAGTGATAGGCCTCGTTACAACGACAAAGACAAAAGAGACAATATAAGAGATAAAGACACTTATAGTGGTCGTAGAAGCTCTCAAGTAGAGTATCGCGGTAGAGGTGAGGACAAATTTGAAGGCTTTGGCCGTCATTATAGAGACGATAGAAGAGATAGAAACGACAAGAATAATAGAGAAAATTCTAGGTCTTTTAGGTCTTCAAGTTCTTACAAGGGGCCATCTTACAATGGGGCAAAATCTTCCAAAAAACCTTACGGATTTGACTCTTTCAAACCAGCAAGGTCAAGAGATGATAGTTCTGACTTCTTCTGGAACACAGATGACTTAGATGTAAAACCAAAGAAAGACGAATAAACACATCTTTCAAAAACCTCTTCAATCAAAGACCCATCTTGGCTTTTTGTTTTGCCCAAGAATCTTTAAGAGTAACTGTCCTGTTAAACACAAGATGATCTTGAGTGCTGTCATAGTCCGGAGTGAAGTACCCACTTCTTATGAACTGCAAGTAGTCGCCAGGTTTTGCATCTTTCAATGATGGCTCAACTTTTGCATTCTTTAGAACAACAAGAGAAGTTGGGTTCAAATCATCAAGGTAGTTCCCTGTATCTCCACCTGGGTACTCTGTTGCAAAAAGTTTGTCATAAAGTCTTACTTCTGCATCAATAGCATGTTTTGCACTTACCCAATGGCTTGTGCCTTTAACTTTACGGCCGTCTGCTGTTTCTCCGCCACGGGACTGTGGGTCATAAGTGCAGTGAACAACAGTTACTTTGCCTTCTTCATCTTTTTCAAAACTTGTTGCTTTTACGTAGTAAGCATTCTTAAGTCTAATTTCATTGCCCACATAAAGTCTGTGATAGCCTTTTGGTGGAACTTCCATGAAATCTTCTCTTTCAATATAAAGCTCGTTTGTAAATGGAATTTCACGAGTTCCCATAGAAGGATCCTCTGGGTTGTTTTCACTTACAAAGAACTCTGTCTTGTCTGCTGGATAGTTGTCAATGATGAGTTTAATTGGATCAAGAACAGCCATGACACGTTTAGCTCTCTTGTTCAAGTCTTCTCTTACGCAGAATTCCATAAGAGAGTAGTCAACAACAGACTCAACTTTTGCAACACCTACACGGTTTACAAAATCTCTCATTGACTCTGGAGAGTAACCACGTCTTCTAATACCACTAATTGTAGGCATTCTTGGGTCATCCCAACCACTAACAATACCCATCTTAACAAGTTGCAGTAACTTTCTCTTGCTCATTACAAGGTAGTTAATGTTGAGACGAGCAAATTCATACTGGTGTGGAGTGTGCTCAATATTGTCAATTGAGCAAGCCCAATCGTATGCTGGTCTATGGTCTTCAAACTCAAGAGTACAAATTGAATGAGTGATACCCTCAATAGCATCAGAAATAGGGTGAGTAAAATCGTACATTGGATAAATGCACCATTTTGAGCCAGTTCTTGGATGCTCTGCAAACTTTATTCTGTATAGAGCAGGGTCTCTCATATTAATGTTGGGGCTTGCCATATCAAGTTTTGCTCTAAGAAGATAAGTGCCCTCTGGATATTTGCCTTCACCCATTTCCTTAAACAGTCTTAGGTTTTCTTCAATACTTCTATTGCGGTCCGGGCTATCTTTGCCAGGAGTTGTGAGTGTTCCACGATTAATACGCACTTCTTCTGGTGTTTGGCTGTCCACATAAGCTAAGCCCTTTTTTATGAGATCAATAGCAATTTCGTGCAACTGGTCGTAGTAATCTGACGCATAAAACTCGTTGTCACCCCAGTCAAAACCAAGCCATTTAATATCGGACTTAATAGAGTCTATGTATTCCATGTCCTCTTTCTCTGGGTTCGTGTCGTCAAGTCTAAGATGGCAAATTCCATGGTATTTTTGGGCAAGTCCAAAGTTCAAACAAATGCTTTTTATGTGCCCAATGTGCAAGTATCCATTTGGTTCAGGTGGAAAGCGTGTCACAATTGTGTTGTTTGGAACTCTTCCATTTGCTAGGTCATCTTCAATGATTTTTTCAATGAAGTTAAGAGGAGCTTTTTCAGTTGTTTCAGCTCTTTCAGCTACTTGAGACTCTGGTGCTCCCGCTACTTCAAGCTCTACATTTTCGTTGTTTTTATCCATAATTTCCTCTGCTGCCCTTTCAAAGGGGCTCTAAAGTACTTGCCCTTGTAAAGCCTTGGTAATTGCAAAACCTTACTTGTACAAAGCCTTACTTGCACAAAGCAATATAATAAAGGCCAAACCCATAGTATCACATCACAAAAAAAGATACTACAGAGGTTTGCAAAAACCTCTATTGCGCTTAATCAGCAGCTTAATCTTGCCAAATGACTATTTTTCATGTAGCTTTCCTAGTATGAAAATCAAAAAGAAAGCTGTTAAAATTGCATTGATTATTCTATTAGCAGTTTTAGCGATAATTATTGGCTATTTTCTTGTAAGATGGACAGTTGCAATAGAGTCTAAACAAAGACAATCAGAGCTCAGAGGTGCTTTGCAAGAAGTAATTAACACCTACGGAGAACGTGGACTTTTAGAAATGGCAGGCGTGCCAGTAAATAATATCTTTTATGGTGATACCGGAGTAACGCTGTTTCAAGGTGAAGAAGCTTCTTGGAATTACAGTGCAGACGAGCTTCAAAATATGACCATTTTCCAAAATTGCAACAAAGCAGTCGTGCATATTGAGACAAAAATTTCTAATGATTCGTCTTATTTTGACGCTGTTCCAACCGGCGACACTGGTTCTGGTTTCCTAATATCAAATGATGGCTTAATTGTTACAAATGAGCATGTTATAGAGGATTCAACTGTAATAACCGTCTCTTTATATGATGGCGCTGTCTACGAAGCACAGCTTGTTGGTGTTGACAGTGAAAATGATATTGCACTTCTTCGCATCCAAGTTGCAGATGCCACAGAACTTAGCTATTTGACATTTGGCGACTCAAGTTC
The DNA here is from genome assembly GCA_963610855.1 of Segatella copri. GTDB lineage: Bacteria > Spirochaetota > Spirochaetia > Sphaerochaetales > Sphaerochaetaceae > UBA9732. The sequence continues at coordinate 13,563 of CAVDPO010000092.1, read as the reverse complement.
ACTTTCCGTAGGGCAAAAAGTCTTGGCACTTGGAAACCCATTTGGCTATGACAGAACCATGGTGACGGGCATAATTTCTGGCCTGAGTAGGACAATTAGAGACGAAGACGGTAAAGTTTTACTAGGCATGATACAGACCGATGCCCCAATTAATCCCGGTAACTCGGGAGGTCCTCTCCTTAATACTAAAGGGCAAGTAATAGGCATTAATACGTCAATATACTCTACAAATGGTACAAGTCAAGGCATGAATTTTGCTGTAGCTTCTAATACAGTGCAAGATTCTGTAAATGATTTGATAAAATATGGCAAAGTTAGTCGGGGCTGGCTTGATATAGTGCCAGTGCAACTTTCACAATCTATAGTAGATTATGCAGGCCTTAAAGTTTCAAAAGGTCTTCTAGTTAGCCAAGTTGTGCCAGGAGGCAAGGCCGATTCCTCTGGTCTTAAAGGTGGAACTTCACAAGTTCTTTACGGAGCATCTGTAATTTATCTTGGAGGAGATGTCATAACAGAAGTAAACGGCGTTGAGATTGAAGAATATAACGACCTCTTTACAGCACTTTCAAATACAAAGCCGGGAGACAAAGTAAATGTTGTTGTAAACCGCAATGGCTCTACAGTAAAACTCAAAGTGGAGCTTGTTGAAAGAAACGACGAAAACTTGGGCTGGATTACGCAGTAACTGTATGGAAACAGGATATTCACAAAACAACGACTTCAAAAAAGATTTAGTTGAGGACTCTAAAAACGTTCAAGAAATAGGTGATGGACTTGATGCGTCTTGGGGTGGTGAGATGGTTCAAAATGTCCATGGAGCTGTTCAATGGATAGATAAGCCATTTGTTGTTCATTCTCAATTTGAGACTTCTGGAGACCAAGGACAAGCCATAGATAAACTTTCTCAAGGAGTGCTTGAAGGACAAAGGTATCAAACACTAAAAGGTGTAACAGGGTCCGGAAAGACTTATACCATGGCAAAAATCATAGAGAAAGTACAGCGTCCTACCCTCGTTTTGTCTCACAACAAAACACTTGCGGCTCAGCTTTACAAAGAGTTTAAGTCTTTTTTCCCAGAAAACAGAGTAGAGTATTTTGTTTCAACTTACGATTATTATCAGCCTGAAGCATATGTTCCAGGGAAAGATTTATACATAGAAAAAGACGCAGACATAAACGAAGAAATTGATCGCATGAGATTATCGGCCTCATTTTCTTTAATGGAAAGAAGAGATGTCATTGTCGTATCAACTGTGTCGTGTATTTTTAGTCTTGCCAACCCAGTTTCATTGCGTGATATGACACATGTGTTTCGTGTTGGGATGCTGTTTGACCATAGAAAAGAGTTAGAACAGCTTACAAGAATGCAATACGAGAGAAATGACTTGGCTCCTACGCGTGGGTGTTTCAAAGTGCATGGAGATGTTATAGAGATTTTTCCGCCGTACCTTGAAAATGCAGTTCGTATTACCCTTGATTGGGATACTGTTGAGACTATCCAGTGGTTTGACCCTGTAAGTGGCGAAAAACAGAATAAACAAGAAAGTTTTACGTTGTACCCAGCTAAACAATTTGTTATGCCAAAAGAACAAGTAGTGGCAGCGCTTTCTAGAATTCGCAGTGAAATGGAAAGCCAATATGAGTATTTTATGAATACTGGTCATCCTCTTGAGGCCGAGCGCATAAAAACCCGTGTAGAGTATGACCTCGAAATGCTCCAAGAACTAGGTTATTGCTCAGGTATTGAGAATTATTCAAGACCTCTTTCTAATAGGGCTCCAGGAGAGCGCCCAGCAGTACTTCTTGATTATTTTCAACCCGATTTCCTCACTTTTATAGACGAGTCGCATGTTACTTTGCCACAAATAGGTGCTATGTATGAAGGCGATCATTCACGTAAGTTAAATCTTGTGCAATATGGATTTAGGCTACCGTCTGCACTGGATAACAGGCCTTTGAAGTATGAAGAATTTGACAAAGTTGCAGGTCAAAGGATTTTTGTTTCAGCAACGCCTGGCAAAATAGAGAAAGAGCTTTCTTCTCAAATTGTTACTCAAGTCATTAGACCTACAGGTCTTTTGGATCCTCAAATTATTGTGCGACCAACAGAAGGTCAAATGGAAAACCTTTTGGGTGAGATTAGAAAGCGCACAGCATTAGGAGAGAGAGTCCTTGTAACAACACTTACAAAACGCATGGCAGAAGACATTGCAGACTTCCTTGCTTCTAAGTCTGTTAAAGTCCGTTATCTTCACTCTGAAGTCGATACTATTGAGCGTGTCGAAATTTTACGAGACCTTCGTGCTGGCGTTTTTGATGTGCTTGTTGGAATAAATCTTTTGCGTGAGGGCCTAGATCTTCCTGAAGTCTCGCTTGTTGCAATCCTTGATGCTGACAAAATTGGATTTTTGCGCAGTACTACTTCACTCATTCAAACGATAGGACGTGCAGCTAGAAACGTTAATGGTATGGTCATTATGTACGCTGACCGCATGAGTGATGCAATGCAAGAGGCTATCACAGAGACTCAAGGTCGCCGCACAATTCAAATGAAATATAACGAAGATCATCACATTACACCAAAGTCAATTACCAAAGCGGTAGAAGATATTTTGGAAAGAGAAAAGGCTAATGTCGTTGAAAATAGCAAACAAGATGTAAAAATCATCAAAGCTGGATTTAATTTGCTGAACCCAGTAGAAAGAAAACGCTGTATCAAAGAGCTTGAAAATCAAATGTTACAAGCTGCTAAAGACCTTGAATTTGAACGTGCTGCGCTTTTGCGTGATGAGATACAAGACATTAAGATGTTAAAACTTGAATAATTTAGCTGTAAGTTTTACAATTACAACAAGTTAGCAGTAATAGCTTTTCTGTTTGGGAAAGTCTTGTTTCGCTATAAACTAAGTGTACGGGGCTAATATGTCTAAGAAAAACAAGGTTGTCAAACTAGGTTCAAAAACAAGAGAAACAAAGAAAAATGGTTGTGTTCTCTACAATGGTGTTGAGATGACAAGAGCTGAGCGTGAAGCACTAATAAGAGCTCAAATGCAAAAGAATGCTCCAGCAAAAGAAGAAAAACATAATCGTATCAAGAAAGGCACTCGTGTTGCTGAGCCAAGACATAGCAAACTGTTTAATTTCCTTCATCCAAACAAGAAACAAGTGGCTGTTCCAACTCTAAAGTCTGTTGATGTTAATGCCCTGCAAGAGGAAAAAGTTGAGAAACTAGCTCCAGTTTCTCAGGTAGTTGAAACTTTACAGCCAGTTGTCAGTGAAGACGAGAAGGATGATGACCTTTCTACTCCAATTACCATCCATAATGCCAAAAAGCGCATTTCTCCTAATTTTGTTAAGCGCGTTGGCACAGTTTCTGCAAAAACTTGCGACGAGTTTATAATTGAAGATGAAAAACTTGAAAAAGAACTTAAAGACATTGAAAGTGC
>CAVDPO010000092.1:0-10107 GCA_963610855.1 Segatella copri | reverse complement strand
TTGCAAAAGCAAAAACGACAAAGAATGCCACCACAGAAGAGCGTGCTTCTCTTAATGCACAGCGCAAAGAGCTTCGAGCCCAACGAGAAACTATCATAAGAAAAAGAGAAAATAACAAAGAAAAGGCTATTGCTCTTGAAAAAGCAGCTGACGGCTACTGTGATATCTACAAACTTCTCACTGGTAATGATCTTTCACTTAGAAAAACAGCTAGAATAAATGCTTATGAGAAGTTGACAGAGCAAGAGGAGACTATTGTCCTTACCTCTCTATGGGCTCGTTCTTCTCGTTCTTTGTAGTTATAACTTCGTCAGTTCGAAAGTCTGATTGTAATGTATTTTTCGGAAGATTGTAATTTTTTAATGGGTAAGTTTGCCATTATTAAATTCTAGAATTTTTGTCATACGAATGCCTGCTGTTATTGTGTTTCCTACAGGTTTGAATGCTGTGTAGGCTTTAATGGTAAGGCCATCGTACTCAGCTGTGACAAGGTATTCTTTGCCCATGTATTCACAACGCACAATGCGAGCATTTTCAAAACGCAAATGAGGGTAGAACTCTGGAAACGGAAGACTTGGAATGTCATTGACAACCATGTCTTCAGGTCTGAAGAATAGTCTATGCTCTGGTCCAAAACATTGATAAATGACTTTTGAGCGGTCAGTATCAGGAACTCTTAGAGTTCTTAAAATGACTTCATAAGGAAGTATGTTGCACTCACCCATGAACGTTGCAACAAATTCAGAGTTAGGATGGCGATATATTTCCTCTGGTGTGCCAATTTGCTCTATTTTGCCAGCATTCAAAACTATTAGTTTATCTGAGATGCTCAAAGCTTCTTCTTGATCATGTGTAACATATATTGTTGTTGTACCAGTTTGTCTTTGAATATCTCTAATCTCTTTTCTAAGATTTACACGAAGTTTTGCATCTAATGCAGACAGTGGCTCATCCAGCAAAAGCAAACTTGGTTTGGAAGCAAGCGCACGAGCTAGCGCAATTCTTTGTTTTTCACCACCTGATATTTCATCAATATGGCGTTTTTCATACCCAACAAGATTTACAAGCTCCAATAAGCGCTTTACTTCAAATGCAATCTCTTCTTTAGACATTTTAAGGTTTTTCATAGGATAAGCTATGTTTTGTTCAACTGTCATGTGAGGAAACAGTGCATAATCTTGGAATACAACGCCCACTTTACGGAGGTTTGGGCTTAAAGATGTAACATCATTACCATCTATGATAATGCGACCACTCTGTGGGTTTAGCAGACCACAAATAAGAGATAATGCTGTGCTTTTACCACTTCCAGACGGCCCAATAAGAGAGACAAGGTCTCCTTTTTCTATTGAAAAATCAAGAGACATGTTAAACTGTGGGTAAGAGACATTTATATTGCTACAAACTAGTCCATAAGTTTTACTGGTAATATTCAAAGACGATTCAGACATAGCTTCTCCTTTTTAGAGTTTCGCTTATAAAGAATACAATACAACATACTATAATAAGCACAACACCAAGAGCACATGCGCCTTGGTAGTTGTATGCTCCTATTAGTCTATAAATTTGCATTGGAATTGTTTGTATAGAACTTGAGCCAAGAAGTAAAGTAGCATTAAGTTCTCCCATACTCATGGCAAAAGAAAATACCATTCCTGTTAGCATTGCCGGTTTTAGAATAGGTTTTATTATTTTTGAAAAAGTATCTCTCTCATTGTAACCCATTGTACGTGAAGCATTTGCTAAATTTGCCGGTATTTTACGATACACAGGAAGAATTGTACGTACAACAAAAGGCATTGTAATGACACAATGCGCTAATACTACGAGAACATAAGAAGGAATAAACTTTAGATATTTTGATATAACAAAATAACTTAAACCAACAATTACTGAGCTTGTAACCATGGGGAGCATGACTACAAGATCTCCAATTATTCCTGTCTTCTTTGCATTTGCAATACAAGTGCATATTCTAAGAGCAACACTTGTAGCAAGAATAGAAGAAATGAGAGCTATAGCCAAACTTGTAAGAACCGCATTAAGACTTGTTGTTCCTTTTGCAAATAGTTTTGCGTATGCTGCAGTTGAAAAGACTAAATTTGAAGATCGTGTTGCACTTGAAAGAAAAGATCTAGCAACAATACTCAAAAGTGGACATAAAATGAAAAGAAGTGATAGCACTGTGTAAACTGTAAGAGCAAAGTTTTGAAAAAAGGTGCAAGGTTTTTTCTCTACACGTAAAATAGAGCTTGCAAGTTTTTCGCCATGGTTTTGCTTCTTTTGTGCTATTGAATATATAAGCATTATAAGAATAGCTATAGACATTGAAAAAAGGCTTAAAGCACAGGCTTTTTGAGTGTTCATGCTTATACGAGCCAGTCTATAGATTTCAACTTCTACAGTTGTAAGAGAAGGACCTCCTCCAAGAACAAGAATTATTGCAAAACTTGTAAAACAAAAAAGAAAAACTAATGAAGAAGCACTTAGTATTGCTGGTACGAGGCGAGGTAGTGTTATAGTGCAAAAAACTTTGAATTTACTAGAGCCCAACGTATATGCAGCACTTTCGCAAGAGCTATCCATTTTTTGCCAATAGCTACCAATAATAGAAGTAAAGACAGGAAAATTGTAAAAACTATGAGCCAAAAGAACAGCAATAAAAGAGTACAAAATTTTTATTGGTGGATTTTCTAGCTTAAATATAGACATAAGAGCTTTGTTCAAAAATCCGCTATTTCCATAGAAGATAACAAAACCAAGAACCACTAAAATAGAAGGAAGAACAAAAGGCACTTTATACAGTGCACTTAGAAATTTCTTTCCATGAAATTTGTACACTGTCATAAAATACGCTCCAGGTATTCCAATAAAGGCTGCAAGAATGGTACTACATAGAGCTTGAAAGAGAGTAAATGCCATTATTCTCAAATAATATGAGTCTGTGAATGTAGAACATAACAACGAAAAAGAGAAATGCCCATCTACAACAAAAGCCTGTCCCAAAGTTATGGAAACAGGCACAAGAAACAAGACAAACAGTAGTACAAAACCGGGCAGTGGATATGTTTTGTAGAACATCTCTTTTTTCAAGTTGTTATCTCCTTTGTAATGGGTTTTTGAAAAGGTGGTTTCTCATGTCCTTTCTTGCAAAGACCTTTCCAAAGACCTCTCCAAAAATCTCACAAAATTACTACAATGCTTTATAGTACCATGGTTTGCGCCCATTGCGTAAGGTATGCATCTACCTTTGTAACAAACTCATGAGTGTCATATTCAAGAGTTTTTGATGGCTTGAGAGCAATGCTAAAAGCATTTGGAAGCTGTACACTTCCGTTTGCAGGGAACATTGTATTTGCAATGGCAATATTTTCTTGTCCTTGTGTTAGTACAAACTCACAAAAGAGTTTTGCTTTTTCAACATTTTTGGAAGATTTTAAGATTCCAAGGTATTCAGTTGTTTTAACATGTCCATTTGTAAAATCAAGAGCTTGGTACCTATTAGTATTTTCATAAAGAGCATGATAAACTGGACTTGTTGTATAACTTATGACAAGAGGAGCTTCTCCTTCTGTGAACAAGCCATAAGAAGTAGACCAAGAATCTCCAATTGTAAGAGAATTATCTTTCATAGTTTTCCACCATGAGAATGCTCCATCTTCCCCAAGAGCTTGTATTGTCCATGCAAAAAGACCCAACCCAACAGATGAAGTGCGAGGATCTATTAGTATTACTTTGTCTTTGAACTCTGGTTTTGTTAAATCTTCAAGACTTTGTGGCAACTCATGATTGTTAAAGTAATCCATGTCTGCTATGAAAGCAAAAAATCCATAATCAAAAGGAATAAGATTGCCATCTTTTGGGACTGCAAGATCATTTATGCAAGAAGGTGTCCAGTCTAAGAAAAGACTTTGATCAACGTTTATAGAGTCTGGAATTCCAATGACTACGTCTGCGGGACAAGAAGATCCCTCATAAACGATTTGGGAGTACATCTCAACAGCACCACCTACGCCAATGAGATTGACTTTTATTCCAGTTTGCTCTTCAAATGCTTTTACTATATCATTTCCAGCTCCCCAGTCTCCTGTAAATGAGTCGTAAGCATAAACAGTAAGGCTTTGTTCGCTTGTAGCTTGTGCTACAAGTGGTAAAAGAGCACACAATATGACAGTGAAAAACAAAACAAGTTTTTTCATGATTTGTCCTCCTTAGACAAATTCCAGAGGGTTTTTGCAAAAATCTTTTTACAATCTCAATTATAGAAACTCATAGTTTTTGGTCAATTTACATTTTGAAAAACTAGAAGTTTGAAGCAACTGCTTTTACGGGAGGTACTCGTAAAAATGCACAAATTGAACAAATAGTGCGCTAAATGACATTTTTGTTACTGTAATAACATTGGCCCATTGCATAAAAATACATCTTTTTGTATATTACCAAGTCAAAGATTTTCGAGGTTTTTGCAAAATTTTGTAAAAACTCTTTCATATCATTTTATCATCTTAGGGGGTATAAAAATGAAAAAGATTGTAGTTGTTGTAACGCTTATTCTGCTAGCTATGTCATTTTGCTTTGCAGGTGGAGAAAAAGAAGATTCCTCAAGTGGTTCTGTAATTAGAATTGGTTTCATTGGACCCCTTACTGGAGACTATGCAAACTATGGAACTTTGTGCAAGCAGGCTGTTGAAATGGCAATTGACGAAATTAATGCTAAAGGCGGAGTAAACGGCGCTTCTATAAAGTTGTATGCAGAAGACAGCGAAGGTGACTCACAAAAAGCTCTTGCAGCAATGGAAAAACTTAGCTCGTCTGATAAAGTTTGTGCAATAATTGGCCCGGTTCTCACTGGTGAAACATTCTCTGTTGCAGAGCGCGCACAGGCAGAGGGTATTGTTATTATTACACCATCGGCCTCGCATAAGGATATAACCAATGTTGGTGATTACGTTTTTAGAACGACTCCTTCTGATGGCTTGCAGGGTGAAGTTGCTGGTAAATATTTTGCAAATGTTTTGGGATATAAAAATCTTGCTGTCTTGTATGCAAAAAACGATTACAGTCAGGGTCTTTATGAAAGCATGAGTGAAGCTTTTGAGGCAGAGGGTGGCCATATCATTGCAACAGAAACATTTATGGTTGGCGATAAAGATTTTAAGACTCAGCTTACAAAGCTTAAAAATACCAGTGCAGAGGCTATTTATATTCCAGATTACACAGCAGAAATGGCTCAAATCTTGGAGCAGGCTTCTCAGCTTGGAATAGATAAACCTTTCCTTTCTGGCGACGGATTTTTGAGTGAAGAGATTTATTCTCTTGCGGGTCAGTACACAGATGGCGTCATTTATACAGCAAGTGCAAGAGTAGAAGAATCTAATAAGAACAAGACTTTCAAGGATACATATACTGCTCGTTGGGGAGTTGGCCCAGACTCATTTGCAACCAATGCTTATGATGCAACATACATACTTGTTTCTGTCATAGGTAAAGTTGGAACAGATAGAAAAGCTATCAAGACTGGAATGCAACAAGTTAAAGATTTTGAAGGTGTAAACGGTATTATCAATTTTGCCGCAAATGGCGATTTGGTTGCATACCAAGGCATTTACAAAGTTGAAGGCACAAATCCTGTCTACATTGGCGCATATACTGTAGAAAATGGGAAACTTGTACAGGTACAGTGAGCATGTTTTTTCAGCACCTTGTAAATGGTCTTACGCTAGGTGGAATATATGCTTTAATTGCACTTGGCTATACCATGGTATATGGAATACTTAAATTCATAAATTTTGCTCATGGGGATATTCTCATGGTTGGTGCATACATAGGACTTTTTGTGTTTGATGCACTGCGTGGGACATCTCCACTTGGGCCTTGGTGGTTAGTTGCATTCTTTATTGCAATGGTCATTTCTATGATATGTTGTGCTCTTTTGGGTATGGCTATAGAGAAAGTTGCTTATAAACCACTTAGAAAAGGCTCTAGACTTGCACCTCTTCTTTCTGCAATAGGAGTTTCTTTCATACTCTCAAACAGTGCTGCGTGGATGTTTGGTACACATTCAAGAAAGCTTGAATACCCGTTTGACAATAGTCCAATTTTAATTGGCAGTGTTGTTATAACGCCTCATCAAATAATGGTTCTTGTTGTTGCTGTTATTATGATGATACTTCTTAAACTCTTTGTAGATAAGACAAAGATGGGCAAAGCTATGCGTGCAACATCTCTTGATGCTACTACTGCAAAACTCATGGGCATAAATTCTGACATGATAATTTCTCTAACTTTTGGAGTTGGAAGTGCCCTTGCTGCGTGTGGCGGAATGCTTATAGCACTAGATTACAAAGTCTATGCAACAATGGGGACAATGATTGGTCTTAAAGCTTTTGTTGCTGCAGTTGTTGGTGGTATTGGCAATATAACAGGTGCAATGTTTGGTGGTTTCTTATTGGGTCTTCTTGAGACTTTTGGAGTTGCTATATTTGGTATCCCTCAAGGCTTCAAAGATACAATAGCTTTTGCTGTTCTTATTCTAATTTTGCTCATCAAACCAGAGGGCTTGTTAGGAAAAGTTGAAAAGGAGAAGGTCTAATGCTTAATTTCTTTCTTCTTATATTGATATACACTGCTATATACGCTTTTATGTCTTTAGGACAGAACCTCATTACGGGGTATACTGGCATGCTCTCATTGTGCTCTGCAGGCTTTTTTGCTATTGGCAGTTATACTACAGCAATACTTATGACAAAATTGGGCTGGTCTTTTTGGGCTACTGTGCCAGTTGCAATCTTACTGAGCGCTTTACTTGGCATGTTAATTGGGCTTCCTACTTTAAGGCTAAAGGGCGATTATCTTGCAATAGCAACATTAGGATTTGCAGAAATCGTACGAAACGTGATTAATAACTGGGACTCTCTTACCAACGGACCTATGGGCATTCAACGAATACCCATGATAGAGGTCTTTGGCATACAAATTAGTCCTTATTCCAAATATGGATTTCTTTTTATGGAAATAATTATGTTAGCAATATGTTATTTCCTCTTAGAAAGGCTTGTGAAATCACGCATGGGAAGAGCACTAGAGGCCATAAGAGAAGATGAGATTGCAGCATCTTCTATGGGAATAAATGTTACAAAGTACAAAGTTTGGGCGTTTGCAATAGGTGCCGGGGTAAGTGGTATTGCAGGATGTTTGCAAGCTTGCTTTGTGCTTTCTGTTTCTCCCGGTTCATACGTTTTTATGGTTTCAATAATGGTTCTTTGTACTGTAGTCCTTGGAGGTATGGGAAATTTTCTTGCTGTAATTCTTGGCGCTTTTCTTATCCAGTTTATTTCGTATTTGCCACAGCTTATTGGTCTTTCATCTATAATTCCAGCGCAAGCAAAACAAATCATCTTTGGCCTTATCCTCGTTGTTATGATGATATATAGGCCTCAAGGAATACTTGGAAGGAAAGCTAGAAACAACTCACGTGCAGAGTCTTACTATGATAAGCATCATGATGGTGGCAAGTTATTGGAGTCCAAAAGTTCATCTAGCTCTGCAAATGATGTTGCAAGTTATGGCTTTGCAAAGGCAAGCAGTTCTGAAAATTCTAAAGAAGGGGGTGCTTTATGAGTATGCTTGAGACAAAGGCCCTTACAAGAGAATTTGGCGGAATAATTGCTGTAAACAGGGTTGATTTTAATGTAGAAAAAAACATGATAACTGGCCTCATTGGTCCTAATGGAGCCGGTAAGACTACTTTGTTTAATAATATAACAGGTCTTGATTGTCCTTCTAGTGGTAAGGTATTTTTTGAAGGCCGTGATATTACGGGGTATCCAGCAAACAAGGTGTGTCGTCTTGGGATAGCTCGAACTTTCCAAAATATTAGGCTTTTTAAGGATTTGAGCGTTGTTGACAATGTCATGGTAGGGCGTCATTTTCACATTGGTGCACATTCAAAAGAAGGCTCAAATTATTATAATAAAAACCGATTTTTACAAGCCGTTCTCTCTTATTTTCAAGTAGAAAAAGAAGAAAAAGAGGCTTATTCAAGTGCAATGAAGTGGCTTGAATTCTTTGGGCTTGAAAACTTAAGAAATGAAAAAGCGGGTAGCCTTCCTTATGGTTTTCAAAGAGAGTTAGAGATAGCTCGTGCGCTTGCTACAGAGCCTTCTCTTTTGTTCTTAGATGAGCCTGCAGCCGGTATGAACCCACAAGAGACAGATTCTCTCATGGAAACAATTAAACGCATACGCAATCTTGGCATTACAGTAGTACTTATTGAGCATGATATGAAACTTGTTATGAATATTTGCGACAACATAACAGTTCTCAACTACGGCCAAAAGATTGCACAAGGCACACCAGCTATGATTCAAAAAGACCAGGCTGTAATTGAGGCTTATCTTGGAACCGATGACGATGATGATATCCTTGAAGAAGTTGCCTCAGAGAAACTAGATGAAAATTCAAGAGAGGAGGGCATTTAAGCATGGCTAGTAATCTTTTAAGCATAAACGAGATAGATGTAAGCTATGGCAACATAAAAGCTCTCAAGGGCGTTTCTATGACAGTTGAAGAAGGCTCTATGGTCTCTCTTATTGGTGCCAATGGTGCTGGTAAATCTACATTGCTTAAAGCAATAGTAGGACAAGAACCTCTTAAAAAAGGGTCTATAGAGTACGAAGGAAATGTGCTTTATAGCGTAAAAGACGGGCATTGGCACGGTATTCCAACATACGAGGTTGTTAAAAAGGGCATAGCTTTAGTTCCAGAGGGCCGGCATGTTTTCTCAGACCTTACTGTAGAAGAAAATTTAGATATGGGTGCTTTTATGCTTAAAGACGAAGCTGTTGTACGCCGGAAAAAAGAAGAGATGTTTGATTTTTTTCCAATTCTTGGAGAAAGAAAAAAACAAAAATCTCGCAGTCTTTCTGGCGGTGAACAACAAATGCTTGCTGTTGCGCGAGCACTCATGGCAAGCCCAAAACTAATTCTTTTAGACGAACCGGGTCTTGGTCTTGCACCTCTTATTGTTCATGATATATTTAGCAAATTGCGCCTTATAAACAAAGAAGATAAAGTTACTGTTTTTGTTGTAGAGCAAAATGCACGCTTGGCATTAAAGAGCTCTGACACTGGTTATGTTATGGAGAATGGCACTATTGTTCTAAAAGATGATGCTAGTGCTTTACTTAGAAACGAGAAAGTAAAAGAAGCGTATTTAGGACAATGACATTGGTCCATAAAAAATTAGAGGGTTTTGCAAAAACCTCAGAATACTTCGTTGCGAGTGTGGGTTTTCTGTTATACAATTAGAGTTTGGAGGGTGATAGATGATTATTGAAAGGAGAATGACAAAAAATCCTATTACGTGTGCACCTGACATTTCTATACAGGATGCATCGGACTTAATGAAAGAAGCGCATGTACATAGACTTCCTGTCTTGGATAAAAATGGCATGCTTGTTGGTGTTATATCGGAAAAAGATATTCTCAAAGCGCAACCATCTCCCGCTTCTACGTTAAGTGCTTATGAGTCTAGCTACCTTTTGTCCAAATTAACAGTGAAGAAAATCATGAGCAAGAACCCTGTCACAATCTCAAAAGATACAACAGTGGAAGCTGCTGCAACTCTCATGGTAGATAACGATCTTTCATGCTTGCCTGTTTTAGAGGGAAAACGGCTTGTTGGTATTGTTAGCAAAAGCGACCTTTTCAAAATGCTCTTAGAGATTTTTGGTTCAAGAGTTCCTGGCACAACTCTTACTTTCTTAGTTAAAGACCGCAAAGGTATTCTTGCTGAGATTATGGGAAAAATAAGCGAAAAACAGCTCGATTTAATCACGTGTTCATGTTTTGCTGGCAATGACCCTTCAAACAGGTATATTTCTATAAAGGTTGCAAATGTCTCTGGTAGTGAGCTTGTAGATATTGTAAAACCGTATGCAATAGAAGTTATGGATGTTGAAGAAGCACTGTAAATTTTGTATAATTTGAAGGTTGTTGAAAAATGCTTATTTCTCTCCTTCTAAAGGCTTGAAATATTAGCAATCGTTTATATGCGGAAGTGGTGGAACTGGCAGACACGTAGGATTTAGGTTCCTATCCGCAAGG
>CAVDPO010000091.1:0-4126 GCA_963610855.1 Segatella copri | reverse complement strand
AAGGGGTAAAAAATGAAAAAGAATTTATTAATTATTTTCATGTGTATTTTAATGGTCTTTGTGGCTGTATCATGTGACGAGCCAAAACATGAACACTCATATGGAACAGAATGGAAGTATGACGATACAAATCACTGGCATGAATGCGAGAGTGGCGAGAAAAAGGATGTTGCAAAACATAAATTTGGATCCGTTAATGAAGAGCTTGTTAAAAAATGTGATATTTGTGGATATAGCGAGAAAGTTGATGATGCTGTTCTTGTTTCAACTGCAGAGGATTTCAAGAAAGCTTTAGGAGATGGAGGGACAATATATCTTGGCTCAGATATAACTTTGAATGAAGCTCTTACATTAAATAAGACTATGACCATTGACCTCAATGATAAAACTCTTGCTGTAAGTGAGAATGCCGAGTTTGATATCACATCGTCGCTGACTTTGAAGAATGGAAAAATTAAAACGAACGAAAATTCTACTGTAACGGACTACCTCTTCTACTTGACTAAGGCTGGAAGCCTAGCTTTTGACGGAGTAACCTTGAATGTAGAATTGGAACAAAAAGATTGTTGGGAGATGGACCTCATTGACATTGAAGTTTCAGCAGATTCTGAAGGTACAACACTCTGCCCAAGTCTTGTTGTCACAGCCTCTGAGCTCACTGTAAAGTCTGATGCTACTTGGCCATGTTACCTGGTATATATCTATGGTGATAACGCCCTTGAAAACACCACAAACAAAGCATTGATTTCGATTAGTGAGTCAACATTGAGCGCTGGACCAAAATCGAAAGACAAGATATCAGGAAGCACAATAAAGATCGATGCTCCTGCAGAAAGTACAATCGTTGGCTCTACAATAAGTGGAGGATGCAATAGCGTTGTGGATCTAAGTGCTGGTATTCATACTATAAAAAACACAACTATAACATCGACGAAGGCCAAAACAGGTGACGGAGATGCTTATGCATTGAAGATTGGTGGAAATGGAAACGGCGTGGGAGACAATAGCAAATACATTAGTGCAAATGTATCTGTTGAGGAAGTTACACTTAAAGTATTTAAAGAAGAGGCTGTGGCCCTGGAAGTTGAAGGCAACGCATATGGAATTACTCCTAAAATTTCAGGTGCAATCAAGGCGTATTTGACAGGTACCAGTGATACATTGGATAGCTCCGGAAAATATCTGAAACTTGATGATAATGCAATAGTTGACCTGAAATATAATGATATCGTAGCTAAAATATCGAAAGGTGGCACAACCCAGGCATACTATACCTCCCTTTATGACGCTGTCCTTGCTGCAAAAGATGGAGAGACAGTCATTTTGCTTTGTGACGCTTCTGGAAGTGGTCTGAAAAGTGAAGATACTGTAGCGACAGAAACCAGAGCTATTACAATTGATTTTAATAATCATACTTATACTATGGACTCTAACTCTGTAGGAAGCTCAGGAACCCAGACTCAGGCTATGCACTGGGGAAAATCGTTGACGGGGTTGACTCTTAAGAATGGAACTTTCGCTGTTTCAGAGAGAGCTGATGATTCAAATGGAAACAATGTGCGTACAAACTTTAATATGGCAATGCAGTGTTACATTCCGTTGACTGCTACAAATATGACTTTTGATTTGGCCAATGTTCCAAATGAGCAGTATGACAGCACTTATAACGAACCATATAAAGGTACAGATAAACCTCATTTCAATTGTTACGACACTACAACATTTACGAATTGTACTATTACTTTGAACACTGAAAATGATTATGGTTTGCTTGCTGGTGAAAATACAACAACTGAAGGAAAAGTAACTTTGGACAATACTAAGCTGACAGGTAATGCAACATTTGAAGCCGTTGGAAAGGGAAGTATTACTCTGAAAAATGGTTCAACCATCAATGGAGACATCCGCTCACAGTTTACTGACAGCAATAATGAAATTAAGACAGAAACTAAAGACAACGTAACAACGTACACTTATGTTGTTAAAGCATCAGACTGATATTGACTTGGAATGTCTGTGCTGTGGAGATTTCTACGGCACAGAATATTTCCTGTCTCGATTCGAGGGTTAATAACAAATTAAGCCGTAAAGTTGATTAACAAGGTGTCGCCTGCCTCCTCATAGGCAGTGCACATAGATTTCTATTAATCTTAGCACCCTTCGACACATATGCCGGAGGGTGTTCTTGTGTGAGGGAGATTTTGAAAAAGTACACTTTTTTCTAGTGGGTATGAGTGTTTGCTGTTTTAAGGTTGGTTTTGCAATAATAATTTGTAAAATAAAAAAGACAGATTCTGAATTGTATTAAAACCTGTCTATAAGTATACGTTTACCAATAGCTTTTGATACATTAAAACGAAACATCATGCAGGATGTCAGATTTAGAGGAAGAGGTGGTTAAAGTAATCAATAGGGATTACGCTTATAGAATGTGATTTAAGAACCCTCTTCTTGGAGTCTACAAAGTAAAGCCAGTTGTTAAACTCTTGACATACCTTAATGGTTTGGCTAAAGTCGCTTATGTTGATTTTTGAAGGCTAATCGCCTTAAAAAGGCAATGTGATAACGCTGACAAAAGGAACGTAATCGTTTTTGTCTCGGGCAAAGCCGTATAGGAGATGTATATGAAACACAAAAATAGTACCGGGGGGGGGTATTCCTCTCAAATTAAGCACTTTTGCTTAATTCTATTAGTTTTAACAATCGCAGCACTCTTTGTTGCGTGTGACGACGATTCGAGTTCGTCAATTCCTAATCCCTCGAAACCAAGTTCATCGACAACGTGTACAGTTACATTCTATGATGGAGAAGAACAAACAAGCACATATGAGTGCGCTAAAGGGAATACTGCTGAAAGACCCGACAGAGATCCAACAAAGAATGATTACGCATTCATGGGTTGGGGAAAAGACCAAAGTAAAGAGGATCTATTTAATTTCAAAACATCAATAACAGAAGACCTAAAATTATATGCTATCTGGAAGCCAGCCACATCATCAGAAAAGCTAGATTATGGATATGTTACTAAAGATGGTGCTCAAGTAACAAATGAGCTTACAGTAGGAAAAAAAGAAGGTGCAACACTAGATGACAAAATCTATATACCTGCTAAAACAGAAAGTAAATCAAACGCAACTGTAACAGAAATCAAGGAAGGAGCTTTTAAAGGTACTTTTATAAAAGCTGTTTATATACCACAGAGTGTTACAAAGATTGCTAGTGACGCATTTGAAAGTTGTTCTAGTCTACTAGCAATCAACTATGGTGGAACCTTGGAGCAGTTTTTAACGGCAATAGGAAGTGATACTCTTACTGGTGCAGAAAATGCAACCGTCTATTGTAGGGACGGATCAAAGACGTTCTCAAAAACTGAATAAGCTTTCTCTCGTATTCCCTATAGACAGCAAACATAGATTTCTATTAATCTTAGCACCCTTCGACACATATGCCGGAGGGTGTTCTTGTGTGAGGGAGATTTTGAAAAAGTACACTTTTTTCTAGTGGGTATGAGTGTTTGCTGTTTTAAGGTTGGTTTTGTAATAATAATTTGCAAAATAAAAAAGACAGATTCTGAATTGTATTAAAACCTGTCTATAAGTATAGGTCCAGTGGGAATTGAACCCACATTTCATCCTCCGGAGGGATGCGCCTTATCCATTGGGCTATGGACCCGTATGTAGTTTTGCTTGTACGAGCACCGTAATTTGTACGAAGCACAGTAAGTAATATAGAAAGTTTAATTTTGTAGCAAATTGGTCTTGTAACAAATTGCCGTAAATTGCGAGTTTCAATATTAAAACTTGCTATACTTTTGTGCAAGTTAAGGGTTATAATTTGCCAATGCTTAAGAGGCTACTTATAAAGGATTACAAGAATACTCAAGATGCAAAAGTTAGAGCTCGTTACGCTAATGTTGCGGGTGCATTTGGAGTTATTACGAATCTTGGCCTTGGTATTATTAAGGTTCTTGTGGGAAGTGCTACACACAGCGTTAGTATAATGGCTGATGCCGCAAACAGTCTTTCTGACTGCGCTACAAGTGTGCTAACAATAGTGGGGTTTCAACTGGCAAGTAAAAAGCCTGACCACGAGCACCCATATGGGCATGCAAGGTATGAATATGTTG